>DASQZL010000278.1:0-2362 GCA_035638715.1 Balneolaceae bacterium | reverse complement strand
GATATCGATTCCGATTCGAGGCACCACTTTGTAGAGGTGGCACCGCTGTCAACAATTAAACTTTTCATCACATTTTCTTAATGATTATTTAACAGAGGCCTAATCTAAGAAATTTTATGATGAACAATAAATGCAATTTTTTAATGAAACAGACGGCTTAACCCGTGCCCGGATCTACGGCCTCCGGGTTGATGATTATTATTTCACTACCGGACAAATAAGACAGCTTTAAAAAGACCTACTGCGTGCATAAAAATTTTTTTAGAAAAAAGTGTAAGGAATAACCGATTCGGTTGTCTTATTAATAAGCAACAAATTTTAATAAGCAACAAACTACAAAAGACAAATAACAAACAAATTTCAATTTAAAATGACCAAGGACAGTAAATATGATCTTGAAGAACGTACTTTAGCATTTGCAAAGAATGTACGGAAATTTGTTCGTACGGTGCCAAAAGATGTCTGCAACATCGAAGATTGCAAACAACTTGTACGATCATCCGGTTCTATAGGCGCTAATTACAGGGAAGCGAATGAATCTCTAAGCAAAAAAGATTTTAAAATGAGAATCAAAATTTCCCGAAAAGAATCCAAAGAATCACGATTCTGGTTAAATTTGATAGATACCCAAAACCAAGAAGGGCTCGAACAAACAAAAAAGTATTTAGTACAGGAGTCCACTGAATTGCTAAAAATATTTTCTGCCATTTTAGTTAAATCCAAGTAACACCTTTGTTGATTATAATTTAATGATTGTTTGATATTTGATTTTTCTTATTTGAATTTTAATCCCATCTGACACGATGTTGTCAGTTTTAATTGATATATTAAACACAAATAAATAAAACAAACGACTAATTTTTTACCATGCCTGATGACAACAAAGATCGCGAAAAAGCCATAGAAATGGCGATCAATCAAATTGAAAAACAGCACGGCAAAGGTACCATCATGAAGTTGGGCGATGATGCCTCCCGGGATGTGGACGTAATATCGACGGGCTCCCTCATGATTGATGATGCCCTGGGTGTGGGCGGCGTGCCGCGCGGACGTATCACCGAAATTTACGGCCCGGAAGCCAGTGGTAAAACCACGCTGGCCATGCACATCATAGCGGAGGCCCAGAAATCCGGCGGTTATGCCGCTTTTGTGGATGCCGAACATGCCTTTGATCCCAAGTACGCCAAAAATCTCGGTATCAATACCGATGAATTGCTGATTTCGCAGCCCGACAGCGGCGAACAGGCTCTTGAAATTACGGAAACACTGATCCGCTCGGCAGCCCTTGATGTGGTAGTCGTGGATTCGGTAGCCGCCTTGGTGCCCCGCGCCGAACTGGAAGGCGAAATGGGCGACTCACACATGGGGCTGCAGGCCCGGCTGATGTCGCAAGCCATGCGTAAAATAACCGGTATCGTCAATAAAACCCGAACCTCCTGCATCTTTATCAACCAAATTCGTGAAAAAATTGGGGTCATGTTCGGTAATCCGGAGACGACTTCCGGCGGACGTGCGCTCAAATTTTATTCATCCGTGCGGATGGACATCCGCCGCATTGGCTCGCTGAAAAAAAATGGCGATGTGGTCGGCAACCGTACCAAGGTCAAAATTGTTAAAAACAAGGTGGCCCCTCCCTTTAAAACCGTTGAATTCAACATCCTGTACGGAAAGGGTATCTCGCGCAATGCTGAAATCCTTGACCTGGCTGTTGAACATGATATCATCCAAAAACGGGGCAGCTGGTACCGTTACGATGGAGAACCGATTGGCCAGGGAAGTGACAATGCCATCGAATTTCTGGAATCTGATCCGGAACTCCTTGAAGATATTGAAGCACAAATACGTCGAGAAATGAACGGCGAGGCAGAAGAAGAGGAAAGCGCAGAATCCAAAGAAAAAGAGACCGAAGATGCTGAGTAATGGCTGATCAAGCCGATCCCGACTTACCCGGGGTAATCACTGCCATCACCCCGCAAAAAAAGAACCGCAACCGGTATTCTATTTTTGTAGATGATGCATTTTTGCTGGGGGTGGCGGATTCCACGCTGCTGGATAATGATCTTCATAAGGGCGTTACAATCACTCCTCGTCTATTCAAAAAATTACAACGTGATGAGGGCCGACAAAAAGTCAAATCTTATCTACTGAAGTTGCTTGGTCGCCGCGATCACGCGCGGCGCGAGCTATTTAACAAAGCCAGCCGTAAAGACTATCCGTCTGATACAATTAATGGTGTGCTCGATGAGCTCGAAGAGCGGGGCTTTATAAATGCAGCCGATTTTGCGGAAAAGTTTGCCCGTGATAAAAATCACCTGAATAGCTGGGGACCAGCCAAAATTAAAGCACACCTGCTAAAAAAAGG
>DASQZL010000277.1:0-3084 GCA_035638715.1 Balneolaceae bacterium | reverse complement strand
TTGGTGATGTTGTCAACTTTGTTCTTCATCGCTTTTGCTTTGGCATCCTCCCCGGCCTTATAATAGATGCGTTGAATAATCATCAGATTGTCCAGAGCGCTATATAGATTATTGCCTACATTGCGGGCCTCTGCCTTCATTGACTGTTTTTGCTGACTGCCCATTTGCTGCCGAAGCTTAAGATATTTGTTAAAGTCTAACCTGAAGTTGCTGAAAACCCTGTTCTCGCATTCGCTTGCCATATCCACGGCATTTTTGTTATCGCCTGACTGGGCAAAGGAATAGGCGTAGCGCACCATCGATCCATCCGTACTAATTTTAGGATAGAAAGGAACGTTTTTTCGTCCCCACTTCAGCCAGGTGTCGGCGCTATCGGGTTCATCCTTGTTTATATAAGCTTTCGCAAACCTTTCTATAGACATCTGATAGTCGAAAAACATCCGGCGAATATATGAATTAAGGTAATTGTGGGGATGCGTCCATCTGCGGAAATGAAATTTCTTCATTTTGCTCGCCATGATATCTGTGTTAATCCAGCCCAGACGTTTGATACCCTTATGTTTTTGCGGGACGACACGTGAAGCCAGTCCCTCATAGCGAAAATAGGGCTGCAGGGCCAGCTTACTTGACTTGGGAATAGTGCTGGCAAAATAGACGGGGCGCAGCCAGTGATTATTTTTAAGAATATTCATAATCACCTGGTCCTGAATTTGCGTGTAGTACACTTTATTCCCTTGTCGATCCTTGCCGTAATACCGCCCTTTAAAATACCAGGAAGCAGTACTGTCTAATGAATCGACTGGCATATTAAAACCGATATTCTTACTATAAACTTTCTTTTTTACGCCCGGCTTCACGCCGATGTCCTTGCGATATACACTTCTGTCGGAAAGGGCCTTGCGGAGCATTTTTTTGTTAACGGGAATACGTACGGTATCAGGCTGATGCCGTTTGGGCGCCAAATTCTTAATTTGCTTATTCGTGTAAGAAATCGGAAGCGGCGCTGAATTGTTCGACCACCTGTCACGCAGTTCTTTGATATACCATTTGGTATTTAACAGGCTCAAGTTCACAATACGCACATCCGTACGTACACCCATCACCTCTTGCTCATACCACAAAGGGAAGGTGTCGTTGTCCCCGTTGGTAAACAAAATCCCTTCATAACCCACGGACTGCAGCAAATTGTAAGCATAATCCGGGGCTATATAACGGTTATGACGATCGTGATTATTAAAATTCTGAAACCCCATCAAAAAAGGAACGCCCGCAAAGGCCAGTCCCAGAACCGCATACGCCGCCAATTTGCTGGATTTTAGATATTCTTTGACCATGTCTACCAAGCCGGAAGCACCGATGCCCATCCAGATGGAGAAGGCGAAATACGATCCCACATAGGCATAGAACCGCTCGCGCGGCTGATTGGGTGTTTGATTCAGAAATACGATAATCGCAAAACCAGTCATTATGAACAATACAAGCACAGATAAGGCCCGCTTCCAGTCGCGTTGAAAATGATACAGGAATCCAAATAATCCGAGCAGAAAGGGTAGATAGTAATAACTGTCGTGAGCGGGGTTATCTTCATGGTGGCTTTTGGCAATACCGGACGACCAGCCAGCATCTTTTATATCAGAGTTGCGACCAATAAAGTTCCAAAAAAGATACCGGATATACATGTGTTTCACCTGGTAGTTCCAGAAGTAATCCCAGTCGCTGCTGTAGTTGGCATATCGCTGCAGATGGCCGGGAGCGTAGGAATAACGCCGCGGAAACCATGTTTTTTTACTAATACGTCCCGTTTTATTGCTGTAATCCGAGCCGTAGAACAGGGGGGTTTGTCCATATTGTTTGCGTCCTACGTAGTTAATAAATGCCTGAATCGTCTGGGGATTATTTTCATCCATTGGCGGGTTGGCCAGCGACCGGATCGGTATGAGCAGATACGAGGAATACCCAATGAGAATCATCATATACCCAAGCAGTATAAAATTTGCCCAGTAATACTTATTTCTATGGGTGAAATAGATAGCGACGCCCATCACAAAAATAACCAGCCCAATAAAGATTTTGGGGCCAACTAACCCAAAGGTGCTCTGATGGACGTCCTTGAGGATATTGGGCAGTAAATTCAGGGTGAACGGGTAAATCGAAAGGAATGCCAGGCAGGTCAGCACGATGGCCTTGGCAGCCGACCACCAGCCGAGCTTTTCCTTTTTGAAATAAACAATGGCTCCAACAAAAAACAGGGCCAACAAGCTTAACAGATGCACGCCCAGGGCCAGCCCCACCATGTAAGCAATCAGCAGCAGCCATCGATTACTGTGTGGTTTTTCATGATCTTCAGCCCATTTTAAGGCCAGCCAAACAACCAGAGAGGTAAAAAACATCGATAAAGCATAAACCTCAGCTTCCACAGCATTAAACCAGAATGAACCCGTAACAGCAAAACCCAGTGCTCCGATTAGAGCTCCCCCATACATACCGATTTTATCAATCGTGGCATATTGTGCAACATTATAGCCTTTATATTCGCGCACCAGCCTTATAATAACGAGATAGAGTAGCATGATGGTCAGTGCAGAACTTACCACACTGATAAAATTGACACTGGCGGCGACCCAATTTTTGGGCATAAACATTGAAAACAATCGTCCCAGCATTAAAAACAGGGGCGATCCGGGCGGATGGTTTACCTCCAGCCAGTGGGCGGCGGCAATAAATTCACTGGGATCCCAGAAGCTGGCCGTGGGCGCCATGGTACAAAGGTAAAGGACGAAAGCTGCAACAAAAACGAAAAGAGCAAGAGCTCGATTAAGGGAGCGATGATTCGAAAACATTCAAAAAATATTTATGATGTAGAACAACAATTAAAATATTAGCGATAATCAATGCAATAATATGGATAGACGAAATAGAATCAAAATGTCTTTTAAATATATTATAAACGTGAAAAAGCAAAAAAATTTTGTGCGAATACTCAAATTTTTTCAACTAAAGTATATTCTCTATTATTCACTGGCCTTCAGAGTCTTAAGGATCCCATCGCAGGTGGGCGCCCACTGGGTATTTAAAAATATAGAG
>DASQZL010000276.1:0-7913 GCA_035638715.1 Balneolaceae bacterium | reverse complement strand
AAAACCTTTGGATGAAGAGAAAAATGATCAAAAATGAGGCCATTGCTATTACCCAAAGTTACCTGCCGAAGCACTTTGACAGGCGCTGAGAAAACGCAGAGAATCACAGAGAAAATACCTCCGCGAAACTTTGTGACTTCTTTGAGTTGCTCTGTGGAACAGCTTCTTTCACAGCCCGGTAAAAGATTAGCAAGAGCTTAAATTAAATGGAATTTTGAATAGCTATAAACAAAAACGATTAAAGCCAATGAGAAAAGATAGGAATATTTGTAAAATCAAAGAAATTCTGAAGACAAAGGGTGAAAAAACACCTCTCCACGCACTGTTTGTAACGTTATTTGTTGGAATATTTCTATTCAATCCGACAGGATTGTATTCCCGGCCAAATCCTGCCCAAAAATTTGCTCAAAAGCCTGTCGGTCCGGGATTCACGACAAAAGTTGATACCATAGCATCTGAGGTTTTACAAAAAACCGGCGTGCCAAGTGCTTCGGTTGCGGTGGTACGGCATGGAAAAATTGTTTACCTGCACGCTTATGGAGCTGCGAAGCTACATCCGCGTGTTGCTGCAAATACCAGCATGCGTTATGCCATCGGCTCCATAAGTAAGCAGTTTACTTCTGCATCAATTTTATTGCTGGAGCAGCAGGGCAAACTCTCACTGGAAGATCATATCTCAAAATGGCTGCCAGGTTTGACCCGCGCTAACGAAGTGACACTGCGTGAAGTACTTTCACACACCTCGGGCTACCAGGATTTCTGGCCTCAGGATTACGTACCTCCGATGATGCAAAAACCGATGTCTCCTCGTAAAATTTTGAACCGGTGGGCCAAAAAGCCACTGGATTTTGCCCCGGGCACCAAGTGGCAATACAGCAACACGAATTATTTAATAGCAGCACAAATTGTTGAAAAAATATCAGGTGAACCAATTTATACCTTCGTAAAACAGCATATCCTTTCACCACTCAATATGTCGAGCGTGGTTAACTATGATAAAGGAAAAATGACCGATCAGGATCCGACGGGATATATGCGTTACGGCTTGGGGCCGTTGCGCCATGCCAAGCACGAGGGAGCCGGCTGGATGTCTGGCGCAGCTGAATTGGCTATGACTCCGCGCGACCTGGCCAAATGGGATATTTCCATTATTAACGAAAGCTTGCTTCAGCCCCAATCGTATAAGCAACTCGAAACAGAAGTGCGGCTGAAAAGTGGCGTGGGAACAAACTACGGTCTCGGCGTGGATGTGAGAATGATGGATGGCCATCGGCTGATTTCACACAGTGGCGAAGTTTCAGGATTTACGGCTGAAAATATGGTCTTTCCGGATGACAGTGCGGCTGTCGTCGTACTGACCAATCAAATGGCTGCTTCAGCTGCCGGTACGATTGCACGTCGAATATCAGGTCTGCTGTTTAACAAACAAGACAAGCAGACAGCCATGCGAACCCGGCAGGCCCGTAAAATCTTTTTGGGACTGGAACAGGGAAATATCGATCGTTCCCTTTTTACTCCTGATGCCAACGCCTACTTTAGTAAACAGGCACTAAGTGATTTTAAATCCAGTCTTGGACCGCTTGGTGAGCCGAAAAGATTCTTTCAAACCTCCCAGAGCAAACGCGGCGGCATGATTGAACGCTCTTTCCGTGTTGTTTTTCCCAATCGTACCTTGCGCGTTTGGACATATCAAAAAAACAATGGCAAGCTTGAGCAATATCAGATTGCACCCGAGTACTAAGATAAACCACTTACAACAAATGGCAGGCTTTCAATACCTGGCATTTGTACTTTAAGAAATAAAAGTTAAGCCTCCAGGAAGTGCCTGAAGTTTACTCAAGCAAGTATTTCACTTCATAAACATTTTCGGATGCTTATTATTGAAATCCGTTGCTTCCTGGTATTTTTTGGCCACTTCAAGTACCGTCGCTTCATCATACAGGGCACCGTTAAAGGTAATACTGGTTGGCTCGCCGTTCTTGTTAAAGCCGTTGGGTACTACTACCGAAGGATTTCCGGTCAGATTGGTGACCAGTAAATTATATCCCACCAGCGCCGGACTCACATATAAATCCACTTTTTGCATGAGCGAATCCATTTTTTGGATCAGAATTTCACGGGCGCGGTTTGCCTGGATATACTCTACGGCGGGAATAAAGCGGGACGTGCGGAAAATATTCGGCCAGGCGTTTTTACTTTGACGTACCAAAAGACTGTCGCGGTTGCTTAATGTAAGATGATTAAAGGCATCGGCGGCCTCAGCATTCAGGATAATACGCATTGCCCGGGCGTGGTAATGAGGCAATTTTATAGGTACCAGATGAGCTCCCATTTCGCGTAGTTTGGCCAGTGTCAGGCTGTCCCGGTCATGATTATAATATTTCTTATTAAAAGCTGCCTTTACATATCCAATTTTTACCGTATCCAGATTGATATTTTCTTTATAATTGAAAGGAAGATTGTGCACGGTTTGATCATGACCATCCGGACCATAGATTGCATTGAAAACAATGGCATCGCCCTCTGCCGAGCGCGCTATCGGGCCCACCTTGTCCATGCTCCAGCTCAGCGCCATCACTCCATAGCGGCTTACACGGCCGAAAGTGGGACGTAAGCCGGTATCACCGGTGCGTGATGAAGGGGAGACAATCGATCCCAGCGTTTCAGTCCCGATTGAAAAAGGGACCAATCCTGCAGATGTTGTTGCCGCCGGCCCGGCTGAAGAACCACTCGAGCCCTGCTTCAAATTCCACGGATTACGTGTCATGCCGCCAAACCAAACATCACCCATTGCGAGCGCACCAGGCGTACTTTTTGCTAATAATATGGCCCCGGCTTTATCAAGTCTTTTTACGACAGTTGCCGTTTTGTTAATCCGCTGATTTTTATAGGGAGCCGCGCCCCAGGTTGTTTTATAACCTTTGACGGCGAACAAATCTTTTACAGTATACGGAATCCCCATCAAAGGTCCGCGGTAATGGCCATTGGCCAATTCCTTGTCCATTTTTCGGGCCTGTCGCAACGCTCGTTTGCGGGTCATGGTAATAACAGCATGCAGGGTATCACCATAAGTGTTGAGCCGGTTAAGGAAGAATTTTGTTAGCGCAACGCAACTTATTTTACGTTGTTTGATAAGTGAAGCCAACTGCTTAATCGAGTAATATGCCAATTTATTCCGGTCTTTTGGCATTGATACGGTATCCGGAATATTCCAGTGTATTTTTTCCTGCTTGTGATTAAATTTTTTGCCGGGCGGAACAGGATTGAAAACCAGTGCAGGGGGGACGGAATTTTTTAAATCCAGAGAATCCAGGATTTCATACCGTTTACGGTTACGTTTCAGTCCCGTGATCATTGAATCCTTTTCAGCCGGGGTAAAGTTAATCCCTAAAAGGGTGGAGGCCTTGGTGATCGTTTCCGTTGTTATTTTGCGATTCACCAGATAAATAGAAGTAAAACAAAGCAAAAAACCGAGTGAAAGCCCTAAAAGCAGGTAAAAGGTTCGTTTCTTCATGGCGAAATATTATCTTAGAAAGTATATGTGAAGTTGATGAGACTAAAAGACTATCCCAAAATTTTATTGTCGTTTCACACGTTGAAAATGATCCTCACCAGCAGAACATAAATTTATCCGCAAAAGAGGATCATTCCTCTTATTCGACTTAGCTCTAAAAATTTATTAATGCTAAAACGCAATTTTCATTCCTTCTTCAATATCGTGCGCTACGCAAAAGCCACCGTTGGTTTCAACGGCATACAGAGCAGGCTTGCCTGAGGGCAAATTCTTTTTGGAAAAAGGCACGGCGTTGTGATGGATGCGAACAATCTTTTTTTGTTTATTCACAAAAATAATATCGAGTGGCAGCGGGGTGTTGGCCATCCAAAAACTAAGCTTCTGCTGATGATTAAAAATAAACAGCATGCCCCGATTTTCAGGCATATGATTGACATCCATCAACCCCTCATCCCGTTCGTTGGGTGTTTTAGCCACTGCTACTTTGATGGTAGCAAGTGTGTCTCCCGAATCATTCACAAACGACAATGGTCTGGTGTAATTAATTTGATTGCTGCGATCGTTATTTGAATTCCCCTTGCTTTTCTTCTTGTGATGGGAGCATGCGCTCACCAGCACCATGATTATTGCGATTGCCAATAATGTGAAACGAGGTTGTATCGGTTTTTCCATGATATTTGTAAATGATCGTATAGGTTCCTTTGCCAAGATAGTGATTTTTTCCCAGTTTTAAATTCCAGTTTATCGTGTTGAATCCATAGCTGCCTCTATCCTTTAATTTTGTAACTGTATGGCCGGTGCTGTCTTGTATTAAAATTTTAACCGGTTTATTTCTGGCTTTTTTATTGCCGATCCAGTACATCCACCGGATGTGCGGCTGATGAACCGGCCGGTATTTTACCGGTTGATTTCCCCAGTTTGCTGAATATTGAATCGGTTTTGTTTTCAGCGCAATGATCGATTTATCCAGATGACCGGCAACAGTATGAATCGGTTTGAGATTTGCAACGTACACGCTTCGCCCATGCGTTCCGATCACGAGATCTTCGGCCCGCGGCTGAATGACCATATCATAGGCCGGTACATTCGGGACGCCATTGAGCAGAAACCATTTTTTCCCATCATTAAAACTTATGAATGTCCCCGCATCAAGTCCGGCGTAAAGAACTTGTGGATATTGAGGGTCCTGAAGGATGACATTAGCAACGGACTCCGGCAAATTTCCCTTCACCGATGTCCATGTTTGGCCATAATTGACTGTTTTGTACAGATAGGTTTTAAACTCATCATACCGGTAGCCGTTGAGTGATACGAAGGCTGTTGCCGCATCGTGCGGGGAAGCCTCAATGTGGCTGATCCATCGTTTTTGGGGCAGATTCTGTGAAACCAGCTGCCAGCTTCTGCCGCCGTCGCGCGTGAGCTGTACATTTCCATCGTCTGTCCCCACCCAGATCTCGTTAAAACGAAGTGGGGAGGGCGCAATGGTAGTAATAGTAGAGTAGGGGACATTGCCTTTTTGCTGCGATTTTTTTTCATTCGTCAAATCCGGACTGATGGTCCGCCAGCTATTGCCGCGATTAAAGCTGCGATGAAGGTATTGAGAGCCCATGTAAATAACATTGGGATCCTGCGGGCTAAGCCGGATGGGTGTGTTCCAATTAAAACGCAACTCCTCCTGGCCTATTTTTCCCTCCGGGGTGATGCGTGTGTGCTTGCCGGTTGAGCGATTGATTCGAAAATAATTGCCAAACTGAAATCCGGCATAAACAATATTGCTGTTTTTGGGATCCACCGCTACGTGCATGCCGTCGCCGCCGAGCAGACGCTTCCACTTTTTGTTATCGTTCGGAGAACTTTGAGAGGACCCCATGAAAACACCATTATCCTGCATGCCGCCATAAATATGGTAGGGCTTGTCCATGTCCACGGCAACTTTGTAGAACTGGGCAACCGGCACCGAATTATGATGAATGAAATTGGCACCGCCGTCATAGCTCTCATATAGGCCGCCGTCGGTGCCAAGCAACAGGTGCTTTGGATTGTGTGGGTCAATCCACAAAGCGTGCTTGTCAGCGTGGACCGGCTGATTTTTACCAATGGGATCCCAGGTTCTCCCACCGTCGGTCGATTTAAGTTCGGGTACGCCGCCAATATAAACGATATCCGGGTTGGAAGGGGAAACCCGAATTTGTCCAAAATAATAACCGTAGGTATGGACGACGTTGCTCAGTGAATATTCATTCACTTTTTTCCAGGTATGTCCACCGTTATTTGAGCGATAGACCTGTGCTCCCGTCACACTATTGCTAACCTCCCTGGAATTGGCGTTGCCCAGATATTTAGCCAGCGCTTTGGGTTTGTAAAGCCCGTGCCGAACATCATTTTTGACGCGTACGGCATCGTATTTTTGCGGAAATCCATTGTATTTCAAAAAATTGTTCAGCTTCTTATTATCCAGCTTAAGAAACTCCTTTTTACTCATATTAAGGAAGTCTTTTTTCGTCAGCTGGGTTTTATTTGTCTTCTTTTCTGGTTTAACTTTTTTTTGATTATCCAAATAGGCATAAATTACATTCGGATTTGAAGCACAGACATCCAGCCCAATGCGGCCGACATATGGACCGCTGGGGAAGCCGGTCATCGATTTTTTCCAGGTTTCACCGCCGTCGTTGGAAATGTAGATAGCAGAGCCCTCTCCATCACCATCAAAATTCCAGGCCTGCCGGAAACGCTGCCAGGTAGCCGCCCACAGACGCTGCGGATTTTTGGGATCGATGACAAGATCGATCACCCCGGTGCTGTCGGGCGGTGTGAGCGTGCGCTTCCAGGTCTGCCCGCCATCGGTCGTCTTATATACTCCGCGCACATCGTTTTCCGAGTAAAGCGGGCCCAGGCTTGCAACCCAGGCCGTCTGAGGGTCGGTAGGCGAGGTGACAATGCGTCCGATATGCTGCGAACCGGTGAGTCCTGCGTGTGTCCATGTCTTTCCGCCGTCCGTGCTTCGGTATACACCGTTGCCTGCATAACTTTGGCGACTGCTGTTATTCTCACCCGTACCTACCCAGATTACGCTGCTGTCGGCGCGGGAAATAGCAATGTCCCCGATAGTGAGCGTTCCCTGCTCATCAAAAACGGGATGCATGGTTGTGCCATCATTGGTGGTTTTAAATACGCCGCCCGAAGCATAAGCCACATAATAATGAGTCGGATGATTTTGCACTACCGCCACGTCGGTCACACGACCACTCATTACTACGGGCCCCACATTGCGAACCGGATAATCTTTAAAGATAGAGCTTTTTCTCATTTTTTGACGGTGATGTATCGCCGTCATTCTTTCTTGATCGCTCGTAGGTTTAATATTTTGAGCATTCAGCGGCAAACTACCTGTTGCCGAAAGTAATAAAATGTAAAAAAATGTTTGTAATCGTGTCATATTAAATACTAATGTAGCGCAACTTCTAATGATAGGAAAGCAGAAGCACAATTTTAATTAAAATATTTAAAAATTTTGCCTCATAGATACCTGATTTACAGCTCAAGAAAAAAATTAAAGTCTTTTGCAGAATCCAGGTATCATAGCGATCCCGCCGACTTCGAGATCCTCTTTTAGACTTCCTGAGAAATATAATATTTTGTTGTTTTGAATGAACAATAAACGCAACCGGCCACGGCAGGCAAATTTTGGGAAAAGAGGAGGTACCTATTAATTTTAGCAATTGTTATACTCTTAACCTCTTATGAGGGATAGTCGAAAGGTTTCATAAATCAATTAACAGGAACAGTATTTACTGCTTAAAATACCACAATAGTATGATAACAATCACGTTTCACAATAATATTATATTTATTGAATAAGGTATTAACGATCCTGTAATGGTTTATTATAAGGTTGTTCTTAAGCCGAAAAAATGGTATCTTACCTTGCTAAAAGTGAGTGCTCAAAGGCCTCACTTTTTTTTATGCTTCAAACGATTATACTTGTATTTCAATGAAAGAAGAAATTGTCAATTTGGCGGAATCTGTACTGGCCGGTACAGATTTTTTCTTGATTGATGTGGAAATAAAGGGTTCACGGACGCCGGAAGTCTGGATTTATGTTGACGGGGCGGAGCGTGGCATAAATATGGACGAATGCGCTGAAATAAGCGATGAATTAGGTTTTTTGATTGATGCGCATGGAATTTTTCCGGATGCATACCGCTTGAATGTGTCCTCGCCCGGCCTGAGCCGGCCGTTAGTTGACCGGCGGCAATATTTCAAAAATATGGGCCGTACGGTAAAAGTGAAATACAAGGACGAAGAAGGATATCATAAAATTCAGGGTGAACTGGAAGACTTGACCGATCAGATGATTACCATTCACCAGGGAAATGGTGATTCGCTTGATGTATTGTTC
>DASQZL010000275.1:0-18872 GCA_035638715.1 Balneolaceae bacterium | reverse complement strand
GAAGTTCCGGTATTTCCTGCTGATGGGGCTTGAAGCTCTTATCTACGCCATTGGGCTGGCCCTGTGGCTGAGTGTCTTTGTGAATCTGCTGCTACAAGTGGTAGCGGCCGGTTCAGTCGCACACCTGCCCACCATGGAGCGCATTGCCCTTTCCATTGGAGCGGGCTTATATGAAGAACTTTTCTTTCGCTTATTCCTCGTATCCGCCTTGATTTATTTGTTCCAATTATTTATCTACAAGAAATGGATTATTTATAGTGCTGCTATTATAATAGCTGCCTTCATTTTTAGTCTAATGCATTATGTGGGCGCACTGGGCGATGCTTTTTCGCTTCGCTCGTTTCTGTTTCGATTCTTTTTCGGGGTGGCATTAAGCGTCATCTACTGGTGGCGCGGATTTGCCGTGGCTGCATGGACGCACAGCCTTTATGATATCTTGGTCGTTATTTATGGGTAGTTACTTTTTACTTCATACTGCCTTTACATCGGAACAGTATTTTAAAATTATAGTAAGAAATAGTTAACAATTGTATCAATATAATCTATTAACTTTTTCGATATAATATTGATATCATAAGATCGAATTAGTGAGAGGACAGTATCAGTTGGTTATCCAATTGATAATTGAAAATATAATGTAAACTCTTACCATTTTTTTGAATGGCTGAATTAACAAGAGAGCAAGTTAAGAAACAGGATGATTTTCAGGAAGAAATTATTCCTCATTTAGATGCAATGTATAATTTTGCTCTTCGGCTGACGTCAGACCCAAATGATGCCGAGGATCTGGTGCAGGATACCATCGTCAAGGCCTATCGCTTTTTCAACAGTTATGAAAAGGGGACGAACGCCAAAGCGTGGCTGTTCCGCATTCTGAAAAATTCCTATATCAATAATTATCGCAAAAAATCGAATCAGCCCAGCCAGGTTGATTATGATGAAGTTTCCTCCTTTTATGAAACCATCCGTGCCGATCGTACGGATACCTCAGATTTGGAAGATCGCATGTTCCGGGAGCTTATAGATGATGATATTTCGAACGCACTGGAAAAACTGCCGGAGGACTTTCGAACAGTGGTACTGCTGTGTGATGTTGAAGGGTTTACGTACGAAGAAATTGCAAATATGCTGGACGTTCCCATCGGCACTATACGCTCCCGTTTGCATCGGGGACGTAATCTCCTCAAGGCTGAATTGCTGGAGTATGCCGAAGAACGAGGCTATCAACCTGATTGATTGGCGTGGATCTGGGTTTTTTGCCCGGCAATGGATGAAGAAGCGGTTGCCCTAAGAATGATACGTATAGTCGTGCCCTTTCCAATTTTCGAGCTTGCCACAAAAACTTTTCCATTGTGGTAGTCCTCAATAATTCTTTTTGTCAGGCTTAATCCCAATCCCCAGCCCCGATTTTTGGTGCTGTAACCCGGCTTAAAAATTTCCTTGTGATATTTTTTTTCGATACCGTGCCCGGAATCTTTAATATCTATCAGTACCCGATCTTCAATCCGTTTCACCGTAATAGCTATGGAGGCCCCTTCCCGTCTACTTTTTATAGCATTCATGGAATTCTTTAAAATATTCTCGAGCGCCCATTCAAAAAGTTCAGGATTAATTTTTGCACGCACATTTTGTTCCATGGAACGCTTTATCTCAACCTTTCGGCCAAATCGTGGTAAACGACGTTCCATGTAATCCATAACTTCTTCAATATAAGGGCCCAGGGCCTGCGTTTGTAAATCCGGCTCTGAGCCGATTTTATTAAATCGGTCTGCCACTCCCTGTAAACGCGTTACATCGTTCTCGAGCTCTGAAACCGCATGCTGCAGGAAGGCATCGTCCGGCCGTTCCTCACGCAGAAGACTAATCCATCCGTACATACTCGAAAGCGGCGTGCCCAGCTGGTGCGCAGCTTCTTTAGTCATGCCAACTAAAATATTTGACTGCTCCGACTTGCTGATGGTCCGATAGCTTACAAACGCCATACCCAGTACCAACGCAAGCAGGCTAAACTGGATATATGGGAACCATCGCAAATAACGTACTGTCGGGCTCTCCCCGTAATAAACATATTGTGTTCGCGGATTTTTTTTGGTTCCAAAATGAATTTCAATGGGCGTATGTTCATTTGCCAACTGCCTGACCCGCCTGTGATCGACCTTTCCGGATACGTGATTGCTTGCAAGAATTTTCCCACTATCATTTTCAATGATGGTGGGAATTTTAAACCGATCTTTTAATATAATTTGCTGCACTACAAAATTATCAGACGAGTGATGAGCAATAGCCGATTCAACCATCTTAGCCAAACTGTCTGGCACCATGGAATTTTGCCGCAGTTGATTAGCCACAACCTGCAGCTTTCTG
Source organism: Balneolaceae bacterium (assembly GCA_035638715.1). Lineage (GTDB taxonomy): Bacteria > Bacteroidota > Rhodothermia > Balneolales > Balneolaceae > SMO-BIN1. The sequence continues at coordinate 16,508 of DASQZL010000275.1, read as the reverse complement.
TCACTCATCTGGTTGGTTGGGTTTGCAGCATATTCGGTTGCCCTTGCCCATAATTTTACACTGGCTCGTTCTTTTTTCAGAATACGATTCAGTAAATATTGATTATAGGCAAATGATCCAACCCCAAGCAATATCAGTAAAATCAGTAATATGATATTGATTCTGTTTGATGTAAGGCTGAATTTCATAGTATCTGTTCAGTTAACATAAAACACCATTTCCAGTAGAAATTTCAAAAGTATGATTTACAACCCATACCATACTTCAATTGGGACAGTCATTTTACGTAAATAACTGCTTAGCTATATGCAACATTTTAATTTGCAATCCATTCAATGAATTAAAATCCATAAAATTCATCAATAATGCAGGCAAAAAATAAAAAAGGCACCATCCTTACGGATGATGCCTTCTCTAAACGAACTTTTTGAATAAAATCTTCACCGGACCACAAAATCACCTCGCATCCCGTCCCGAATTTATTCGGTAACAGATACCGCAAGTGGATGGTATTTTCAGGTATCCAAAGTCTCTAACATACTATTACCATTGGATATACTTACTTAACCCTTAACTTAGGCTGAAGCTTTTCGTTTTTCATAAACGGGTGGGGCATTGTCGTAAACCGTTTCCCGTGTGATCTTGCACTGCTCAATATTTTTCATGGACGGTACGGTGAACATAATATCGAGCATAACATTTTCCATAATGGACCGAAGCCCGCGAGCACCCGTCTTGCGTTGCAGGGCTTTTTCGACAATAGCCTCGAGGGCTTCATCTTCGAACACTAAATCAACCCCCTCCATTTTGAATAATTTTCGATATTGCTTGGTCAACGCATTTTTAGGCTGCAACAGAATATCAATCATGGCATCCTTTGAAAGTTCATGTAAACCGGCAATTACTGGCAGACGGCCGATAAGTTCAGGGATGAGACCATATTGTTGCAAGTCTTCCGGCTCAACCTTTGTAAAAATATCGGGATCTTCCTTGTCGAATTTTACCTGCTCATCGCTTTGAAAGCCCATAGAACTGACTGAAAGACGACGGGCAATAATTTCGCCAAGTCCACTGAACGCGCCACCACAAATAAATAAAATTTCTGAAGTATCTACTTCAACAAAATTCTGTTCAGGATGTTTACGCCCTCCTTTCGGCGGAATATTCGCCACCGTCCCTTCCAAGATCTTCAGCAGCGCCTGCTGTACGCCTTCACCCGAGACATCGCGGGTAATGGAAGGATTATCACTTTTGCGGGCAACTTTATCCACCTCGTCAATGTAAACGATGCCGCGGCGGGCCTGATCTACATCATAATCGGCAGACTGCAACAAGCTGGAAAGGATACTTTCCACGTCTTCACCCACGTAGCCTGCCTCGGTAAGCACCGTAGCATCGGTGATGGTAAAAGGAACGTCAATCACGTTGGCAAGCGTCCGGGCAAGAAGCGTTTTGCCACAGCCTGTAGGCCCGAGCAACAGCACGTTGCTTTTTTCCACTTGCGTATCATCGAGTTTATCCTGCATTTCGGAGCTGATACGCTTGTAATGATTATAAACGGCAACAGAAAGCGTTTTTTTGGCTTCTTCCTGTCCGATTACATAATCATCGAGCCGTGCCTTAATTTCTGTGGGTTTTAACAGCGGTTTATATTTTTTATCGCGCTTCTTTGACATTGAAGCCAGTTCGCCCTGAACGATACCGGAAGCATCAGAAACGCAACGATCACAAATATAAACCTCATCCGGGCCGGCAACCATGCTGTTGACCTCCCGGCTTGATCGCCCACAAAATGAACAATGTATTGAGTTATTTTTATCATTATCGCTCATAAAAAATCACCTTTCCAAACTTAATTTAATCCTTTCCCTTATTTTCCATGACCTTGTCCGCAAGTCCGTAATCCCGGGCCTCCTCTGCGCTCATCCACTTATTGCGGTCAAAATCTTCCATAACCTGTTCCTTATCTTTATGACAGTGCTCTGCAAGAATTTCACAAAGCAGATTTTTAATACGTAATATTTCCTGAGCCTCTATTTCGATATCGCTGGCCTGCCCGCGTGTTCCCCCAATCGGCTGGTGGATCATTACACGGGCATTGGGCAACAAATATCGTTTGCCTTCGGCACCGCCGGCCGACAGAACGGCCCCCATCGAGGCCGCCATACCGACGCATGTTGTAGCGATGTCAGGCTTTACGTACTGCATGGTATCATAAATAGCCAAGCCTGCTGAGACGACCCCGCCCGGGCTGTTGACATACAAATTAATATCTTTTTCAGAATCTTCTGAAGCTAAATATAAAATTTGTGCTACAACCGAGCTGGCCACGTTATTGTTAATCGGCGTGCCCAAAAACACAATCCGATCCTTCAACAGGCGCGAATAAATATCATAAGAACGTTCGCCACGGCTGGTTTTTTCTACCACCATGGGTACCAGATTGTTATCTACAACAGGTTCACGTTCGGCATTTTTAAAGTCAGGTAGCTCAAAAAGTGGTTGATCATTCATAAATAATACGTTGAAAAAATTGATTAAGCTTAACTGTTCACTTCTTCGTGCTTTTGCTCGTAGGTCTCTTTATCCATTTCATTGATATTAACAATATCTTTCAAACGGTCAAAAACTTTTTCCTCGCGAATACTATTGCGGAGATTTTCGAGCTGCTGCGGGTTTTGCGCAAACATATTGCGCATCTGATCGACCGTCACCCCATATTGTGCAGCCTGTGCGGCAAGATGTTCATCCACATCGTCAGACTCAATTTCAATGTCATCAAATTTTTCCTGAAGTTTTTCATTGATAAAATACCATTTGGCATCGCGTACAGCGCGATCGTGTACCTGCTCCTTATAGGCCTCCCTGTTGAAATCATCAGACAGATCTCCGCCCGCCTGTTGCTCAACACGTTGAACGTATTGATCTAACACCTGTTCAAGAAATGATTCCGGTACTTCAAAGTCATGTTTTTCAACAAGAGTATCCACAATTTCGTTCTTAAACAAATCATCGGCTGACTGGTCATAGTAATCCTGAATACGACTTTTCAACAGGCTTTTGTACTCATCTACATTTTTGGCCTCATCATTTGATTGCTCTTTGGCAAACTCATCAGTGAGTTTGGCCGGGTGCAGCTTTTCCACTTTTTTAATGATCAGCTTAAATTCATCTTGCTCCTCTTCTTCGCCCAGTTGCACATTGACGATATCGCCGGCTTTTTTGCCAAGCAGATCACTTTCAAAGGCTGAAAATTCATCCTGTCGCAGATCAATTACCTGGTCTTCATCGGTCTCCCCTTCGATAGGCTCACCGTCTTCATCGAGATGAACGGCATCTACCGTTACCTTGCTGTTTTCCGTAACCGGCTCTTCAACCTCTTCCCAGTTGCCTTCGCGTTCGAGAGCATGTTCAAGCTCATGTTCCACCTCTTCATCCGTGACGTCATGAACCATCAGATCTACCGTGGCGTCTTCCAGATCGGCCAATTCGAACTCGGGACGCAGTCCCACTTTAAATTTGGCCTCCAGCTTGTCATCTTCCCACGTCAGATCCAGCATTTCCGGTTCACCAACGGGTTCATATTCCGGGACAACCTCATTTTCAAAAACCTCCTGGACGTAATTGCCCACTTCTTCCTGTTCAATTTCGTCACCGAAGCGTTTACGCACAATCTCGACGGGCACCTTACCCGGTCGAAATCCCGGCATATTAATTTGTTTTTTATATTTTTTATAAGCTTCCTGAAATTTCGGTTCAAGATCCTCACGGTCAGCCGTGATGATAACTTCTTTATCTACTGAATTGATATCTTGTAGGGATATATCCACGATTTACTCCTGAAATAGATTAAAAATTAGAACTGCATGAGACGTTTGGTTATGTACGAGAGGGGGGACTCGAACCCCCACGCCAAAAAGGCACCAGGTCCTAAACCTGACGCGTCTACCAATTCCGCCACTCTCGCATTACCTTTATTAATTATTAAATTAATAAGTTTACAAATATAAAAGTACATAAATTTCAAAGCCACGAAAAATACGTGATTTTTACTCCCCATTCAACAACCGGGCATGTGATTAAAGAATATCTTTTTAATTAATGAATAGAATTCTTCATTTTTATACCTTCAACAATGTAGATCCGAAATAAACTGTTCCATTAATTAATATTTTTTGATTCACTAATCGTTGCCCATTAATCTTATAAACGGCCGCTTAACAAAATTTTATTCCAATGTTTAATAATTTACGATTCGTATATATCACTACAAAGGATAAAAAAGAAGCCCGCAAAATTGGTAAAACTCTGGTAGAGGAAAGGCTAACTGCCTGCGTCAATATTATTGATAATATGGAATCAATTTACCGCTGGAACGGAGAAGTGCAGGAGGCCAATGAATGTATACTTATTGCTAAAACACCTTATCATAATGTAAATGAACTTACGGAACGGGTGAAGGAAATGCATAGCTACGACTGTCCCTGTATCATTTCTCTGCAATTATCCGAGCAAGAGGGTAATGAGGCCTACCAGCAATGGCTCATCCGGGAGACGCAAAAAAAAGAGATTAACTACGACATTGAAGATGTTTAAAGCCCGACCGATCTGGAGGCAAAGAAGCGGTTTTTTATAAAAACCGCTTTAATCAACAAGAAGTGAATCTAATCATTCATTGTTGTATGCATCCCGCATTCCGTTTTATTGTGTTTATTCCATCGGCCTTTTCTGCCCAAACCGGGTGCTGTGCAATGCGTGCAGCCAACCGAATGATACCCTTTTTCCTTCAAAGGATGCGTAGGCAGTCCGTGGCTTTCAATATATTCTTCAACCAGTGTGGCATTCCAGTCAATTAGCGGATAGAACCTTAATATATCATCATTATCATCAACTATTTTAAGCGAATTCCGGTGGCGGTTCTGATACCCTAATAAACCGGACATCCACACCTTGTATTGGCTTTTAACGTTTTGGAGCGGCTCAATCTTATTGATTTTACAGCACTGATCCGGTGCTTCACTCCACAGCTTTTTGGCACGCGTTTTGGCATGATCAGCCGGTGCGGGTCGCAAATCTATCACATTCAATCCCAGCAGCCGGGTGAGGCGTTTTTTATAGTTCAATGTTTCTTCAAAGTGATATCCGGTATCAATAAAATAAATGGGACATTCCGGTTTAATACGGCTAACCAAATGCAGCAGTACCGCTGAGGTTACGCCAAATGATGATGTAACAAGCACATCCCCGAACGAATTAAATATCTGTGCTACCCGGGCATCAACAATTTTAGTAGATAGTGACTGATTTATTTTTTCTTTATTGATGAGAAGAGGCATAAATTCAATTATATCGTAATTTAACCATAGGCATAAATCTAATAGAGATAAGCTTAAAAATCGAACCTAAATTTAAATTTCACAGTAATATAATTTATTTCTTAAATAACCCAAAAAACCCTTCATATTATTTTTCTGTGATTTTTTTGCGTAGCTTTATCTTCGTTTTATAAAGCTTATTATTGCGAATTAACTGAACGCTCATGGTATCACCCACGCTATATTCACGCATAAGAGCTTTGGCGTGCATCGGGCTCTGTACGCGCTGATTGCCAATTTTCACAATAATATCACCGGGTATGATGCCGCTTTTAAAAGCCGGACCATCCTTATTCACACTGGTTACAAACAACCCCACCACCCTGGGCAGACTGTTTTTAGCTGCCAGCGGATAGGTCATCGGGGTGGTTTTCATGCCGAGATCATATCCTTTTTCCACTTTTCCGTTTGTCTTCAGTTCCTTGATAATTTTTTTGGCCCGGTTGCTTGGAATGGCAAAACCGAGCCCTACAAAACCATTGCTCGTTCCGCCGGTATAAATAAATGTGTTCACTCCTATTACTTTGCCCTGACTATCGACCAGCGGGCCGCCTGAATTGCCGCTATTGATAGCAGCATCGGTTTGAATCATATCCATATAGACCCGGGGCTTTTTGGGATTGGGGCGAAAATCACGGTGTAATGCGCTCACAACACCCACCGTCACCGAGGGTTGCGCCGCTTTAAACAATCCAAACGGATTTCCAATGGCCAACGCCCATTCACCGACAATCACCTTGTTTGAATTGCCAAAATGAGCAACCGGAAAGGTGCGATTAGCCTCAATTTTCAGCAGTGCCAGGTCATCCAACTCGCTCGTCCCAATAATTTTCGCCTGATATTGTGAGCCATCCGTCAAAGAGACGACAATTTTTTTGGCGTTATCTGATACGACATGCTGGTTGGTAACCACCAATCCATTTTTGCTGATTATAAAGCCCGACCCCATGCTCTTATATTCTCTTTGTGAGGGGGCGGCAAAAAAATGATTGAAAAAATTTCGATAAACGCGGGGATTTCCGTTGACCTGTTCGGTTACCGTAATACTCACTACCGCCGGGCTGACACGTTTTACCGCCCGGGTGATGGCATCTCTGCGACCTTGTGTGAGTGAACTGTCTGAGGCGTTGACATTACGGACTTTCCCCTTTTTATGAGAAGAGATAGCACTTTTCGCAGATTTCGCTTTTTGAATCTGTTTTACCGGAGTAACGGATCCGCGAGATGAATCATGGGTGCAGGATACCAATCCAAAAATTAATATAAATAGGTAAGGTAAAATAATCTTGTAGCTCATTGTAAATCTTTCAATGCTTTAATCCTGCATTTCGTAGGACCTGAATAAGTCGCTACGGGAAGAACTTATCATCGCACAATTAAAAAAAATTCAGTAGCTTTTTAATAACTTCTCTCCGAAACTAAGATTTATAAACGCATCATCGCGTTTCTCATTGCCTTTTTTCGAGCCATTTATATCCAATTAGTGAATGCGGTTCAGGTGGCCTCTGCTTTTGCCAACTGTTCGGCCCCCACGGCCACGACTTCTTTGATGGTTTTTTCCAGGGGGCCGGGATGCCAGGCGCCGGCTGCCTTCTTATGTCCGCCCCCGCCAATTTTACGGGCCCATTTATTGACATCTATATCACTTTTCGAACGCAAACTCATTTTTATACCATCACCCAGCGCTTTAAAAAGTACAGCGGCTTTGATGCCCGTCACGCTCAGCGGATAAGCCACAAATCCCTCGCAATCATCATCGGTCGTATTGGTTGCCTCAAGCATTTCCTTCGTTACATACATGATGGCTATTTGATCGTTCTCAAATAATTCAATTGTTGCCACTGCCTTACTAAGCAGATGTAACTGGTTAATGGACTTATTGGCAAAAACTTTTTCAGCGACTTCATTGGGACTGAACTCGCCGATGCGAAGCAGGTCCGCAACGGTGTTCATGGTAGTCGGCGTTACGCTGTCGTATTGCAACGATCCGGTATCCGTTATGATGCCCGTATACAGGGCCATCGCGGATTCTTGATCCAACAGCTCAATATTATCCTCCTCAAAAAGATGGTAAATGAGCTCGCAGGTAGATGATGCCTTCTCGCGGGACACTGCTACATCAAAACCGTTTTTGGGGTCGGGATGATGATCAACCATGTAGGTGGGCTTGGGCTCATCTTTAATATATTCTGCATAACTCCCGAAGCGCGAGGGCGAATTGCCATCAACCAAAAAGAAAGCATCACAGGCTTTCAAATCTTCTTCACTGGGCTGTTCCACAGGAAAATAATCGGTAAGCCACTGCAAATTTAGTGCAAGGGAATGGTCATTAAAGGCATAGGCTTTTATTCCGTTTTTTTCCAGCCATCGACATACCGCAATTTGCGCCCCAATACAGTCTCCATCCGGACGAATATGGGAGTACACACCAACGACTCTGTGCGTTTTAACTTCCTTGATAAGCCTTTCAAACATAATAATGCCGAATAATTGGTCGAAAAATAAGCTTATTAATATGGGGTATCGCTATGAATAAAGCAATATTTTTTTCAGGGGCACCTAACCTTTCATTATCACAGAATGCCGGAAATAAAAAATTTCAAATTGATTTATAATTTGATACGTTCTTTACAGAAGCGAATTTTTTTCTAAAATTACATCCATGATATTCCGGGCATATTGAAGTAAATTCACCTTTATAATTTGTTTTTTTAAAGAGTGAATTTAGCGACCTGTGACATCTGAAAATAGCAGTAAAAATTAGCATTGATCAAGTTTTTGCCATGAACATTATGATTCTCTGCAACGGCCAGGCGCCGCCCCGGCCCCTATTTACAGAAATATTCCAGTGGGCTGATTTATTTATCGCAGCCGATGGCGGCGGCAATACAGCACGCTCTCTGGGCACGCTTCCCGACTATGTGATTGGTGATCTGGATAGTTTTGAATCTCAGAAAGATGAAAATATTGACCTGCTCCATAAACCTGATCAAAATAGTAATGATCTTGAAAAAGCATTGCAGTTCGCCTGCGAGCAGGGCGGGACACACATCAGGGTTTTGGGTGCCACCGGACGGCGCCTGGATCATACGCTCAAAAATCTTTCCGTACTAAAACAATTCAATAATCAGTTTCAAAAACTTTTATTTATGGATGCTTATGGCAAAATACAACTTTTGCCGCGTAATTTTTCTCGTGAAATTCCCCCTGAAACCACCGTTTCCCTGTTTCCTCTCTCTGGTAAAGTGACTGGAATAATAACTGAGGGCCTGCAGTTTCCACTTGACGATGAAGTACTTGAGAACGGTATCCGCGACGGTTCCTCTAATAAAGTCGTTGCAACACCTGTTTCAATCACCTACAAAGAAGGGGATCTGCTGCTTTTCATTGCCAAATAAAATGATATTTTTTAAAGAAAATTCAAATACTAAAATACGATCGGCTTGAAACTTCATTTTACCTTATTAGACTGGGGTGTCGTGCTTCTTTACTTCCTGCTTGTCGTTTTTCTGAGCTGGAAGGAAAGCTGGCAGGATCAGGATGAAAAAGAATTTCTGCTTTCGGGTCGTAAAATGACGCTTCCCGCTTTTGTAGCAACGTTGGTCTCTACCTGGTACGGCGGCATTCTCGGGGTGGGTGAATACAGCTACCAGTTCGGTATTTCTGAATGGTTGATACTCGGGTTTCCCTTTTACGTTTTTTCGGCGATTTTTGCCTGGTTTCTGGCTGGTAAAATTCGTCAAAACAAAGCGCTAAGCCTGCCCGAGGCAATAGGGGATTTTTACGGTGAAAATGCCGGTCGCATCTCAGCTATTCCTATTTTTATCCTCGTCAGTCCCGCACCATACCTTTTAATGCTCGGCTTAATATTTCAGTACCTGACCGGGAGCAGCGGTCACTTCCTGATCTACGCGGCAGGAGTGGCCTTCTTTTCGGTGCTCTACATTTCATTCGGGGGGTTCAGCGCCGTCACCCGCACGGATGAACTTCAGGTTATTCTCATGTACGTGGGCTTCATCCTGCTCCTCGTCTTTGCATGGGCTGATTTTGGATCACTGGGGAAGCTGTGGCAAACGGTACCGGCGAATTACCGCAAAATTACCGGCGGGAGAAGCCTTCAATATATACTGGTTTGGTTTTTTATCGCCCTGTGGACGTTTGTTGACCCAAGTTTTCATCAGCGGGCCGCAGCGGCAAAAACACCTAAAACCGCTCAAAGAGGTATATTAATCTCTATCGTCATGTGGACATGCTTCGACTTTTTAACGGCTTTCGGGGGTATGTACGGCTGGGCCATCCTCGGTGGCCATCTTTCCAAGCCGCTGATGGTATATCCCTACCTGGGCAACAAAATTTTGCCGATGGGCATCAGAGGGCTATTTTTCGTCGCCATGCTGGCAACAATTATGTCAACCCTGGACAGTTACCTGTTCCTGTCGGGACAAACACTGGGGCGTGACCTGCTGGTCAAGCTTTTCCCCAATCAGTCAAACAATTTACTGACACGAATCAGCGTGGTCATCGCCGCAATTTTCGGAATATTTCTCGTTTATGTGATCGGTCAAAGTGTCATTAATCTCTGGTACGTCATCGGCTCGGTGATGATTCCAGGACTCTTAATTCCGGTTCTGGGCGTCTATTTTCGGCTTTTTACGCTTAAAAAAGCGTGGGTACTCCCCACCATGATCGGCAGTATTCTCGTTTCACTGGTATGGCTGGCCCTCGGCTATTCCAACAGCGAGGCATATTCTTATAGTTTTTTGGGCATTCAACCCTTCTATCCCGGCCTTTTTGTAAGCATTGTATTCTGGATTTTTGGGCGCGCGCGACGGGAAAATCTATTCGGGGAAACCGCTTTTACCAAAGAAAAGCTTGAGCAGGACACGCGTATTGAAGAAAAAGTGTAACCTGCAATTTCTTAATTAACGTAAGCCCGAAATAAGAAACAGGTAGCAAAGTCCAATTTTTATAAAGGTTACAAACATAAACCTATCAAGAGATAGTAAACATCTCTCCTCCTCATCCCGAAAACTCAGCTTATTTTGAAGTTTAGTTATCCGAAATGATCAGAGATGCTCTGAAATGAAAATGCACACCTCATTGACAAAAATACCGAAATTCAATTCGCTTTTTTAAGAATATGCCCGAGGTTGAGTTTGTGGATGGGAATCAAATACTTGGTCGTGATGGCGTCTTTCTGAATATTCAACAGTCCTGTTTTGCGAAAATCAACCACACAAATACCGTCCATTTGGCGCACAACTTCACCGATTCCGTAATATTCGGGGCAGGGGCCGTAATAGACCAAATCACCCAACTGAATATTATTGGATGCCCGCCGGTGAAACGGGTAAATGACCGGAAGTCGGTCGAGCCGGTATGATAATCGCTTTTTTGTTGACATGACCGTCAAATATAATACATTAGCTACTGCTTTTCTTAATGTTAAATTGTCGTGTTTGGGATCCGGTTGAAATAAGTTCGATCCAAATTGTTCCAGGCGGTAAAATAGACTTAATTCGTTCCGGCCATTCAATTACACAAACGCCCTCACCGTAAAAATATTCCTCTGCTCCTATTTCCAAAGCCTCACGGGATGATTCCAGGCGGTAGCAATCAAAATGATACACTGGTAACCGACCTTTATATTCATGGATCAGGGAGAATGTCGGCGAATGGACAGTCGCCTGCTCAATGCCAAATGCTTCAGCAATTCCCTTAACCAAGTGCGTTTTACCCGTCCCCAATTCGCCTTGCAGTCCTACCACATCGCCCACACTCAATTTTTTTGCTAATTTACGGCCGAAAGCAATGGTATCTTGCTCGGAATTGCTGATAAACTGGCAGAAAGTATTATTCATTCTCATTATTGATTCGTAAAATCCTAATGTTCAAAATCTCAAAATTTTTATAATAAAAACAGATTGATTAAAAAAATTGGCGAAGTCCACAAGACAAATTTTGGTACTGTAGATTCCTCAAAACCAAATATCGGAAACGAAAATTTAGGCTGATTCAGAGAATGATATCAGTATCAAAGCATGTATCTGTCGCTATCCTTTCTACCGGATACAAAACTCTGTGTTTCATCGATTATGAATTTCACAAAATCAGGCCCGTTGAACCGTCAGGATATGCAGCAGGCTAAAAATTTCCGGCCAGCTGCTTAGGCCGCAGGGTGGCAATCGGCAGAATCATTTCTTCCATGCTGGTGCCGCCGTGCAAAAAGGTATCACGATAGCGGTTTTGATACTGGTGATAATTGGTAGGATAGACGAAATAATAATCTTCTTTCGCAATAAGATAGTAATTGGTTAAATCGGGGGCAGGCAGCTTGTAGGAAGCCGGATCATCAATAATGAGGGCAGCATCGGAATCAGCCTGCAGATTTCTTCCATGTTTATAACGCAGACTGGTTGAAGTATTTCGATCACCGAATACCTTGGTATCCGTGAGCGCCCGAACCGCGCCGTGATCCGTCGTAAGCACAATGACAACCTCCTCCTCAGCCAGTCGTTTCAGCATCTCGAACAGCGATGAATGCTGAAACCACGTCTTTGTAAGCGATCTAAAGGCCGGTTCATCCGGGGCAATTTCTTTTAGAATTTTTGAGTCGGATCGCGAATGCACCAGTGTATCCACAAAATTAAAGACAAAAGCACTAAACGGACTCTGCAGGTAATTCGTGATTTGAGAAGAAATTCGCTGGCCGTGGTCGGTGTCCAACACCTTTTCATACTGATATCCCACATCAACACCATGTTGCTTCAACTGTTTACCCAGCAGCTCTTCTTCGTAGGCATTCAGCGAGCGCTCATCATCGTCCTGTGACCATAGGTGGGGATAAATATTTTCAATCTCGAGCGGGAACAGCCCTGAAAAAATGGCATTCCGGGCATAAGGAGTGGCTGTCGGTAATATGGAATAATAAAAATCGGTATCAATAGTGTAAAAATCATTGAGCATATGCTCAAAAAGCAGCCACTGATCGTATCGCATACAGTCAATGATTAAAAGCAGCGTCGTTTGACCGTTTTTAAGATGAGGCAGCACATATTCTTTGACCACATCCACCGAAAGCGCCGGCCGCTCCGGCGTACTCATGGAAAGCCATGACTGGTATTCACGTTCGATATACCGCCCAAACATACGGCTGGCTTCTTTAAATTGATCCTGGAGAACCTGCCGGAGCGACTCGTCACCCGACTCCAGATCAATATCCCATCGCGTTAATTTTCGATAAATCTGAATCCATTCATCCCATGTCGTTCCCGGGTGAATCTGATTTGAAATTTTATTGAAACTGCGCAGGTATTTCTGTGAAAATTTTTCCGAACGTATACGCTTCTGTTCGAGAATACGCTTAATCGTGAGCAGAATCTGATTTGGATTCACCGGTTTGATCAGATAATCCGAAATTTTACCACCGATGGCATCTTCCATAATGGATTCCTCCTCACTCTTGGTAATCATCACTACGGGAAGCGAAGGCTGCACCGTCTTTATTCTATTGAGCGTGGTCAGCCCGTCCATGCCCGGCATTTGTTCGTCGAGAAAAATCAGATCAAATAATTGCTCTTTTATCAGGGTGATGGCATCTTCACCATTTGTCACAGGCGTGATATTAAATCCTTTATTCTCCAAAAATATAATGTGCGGTTCAAGCTGATCAATCTCGTCATCAGCCCATAAAATTTGATTTGGCATAAACTGCTTTTTAATTAATAACTACTCTGTAAGTTTTATAAATGGCTTGATCTTTGCCAATCGTTTTTTTCCGATTCCTTTAATCTTTAAAAGCTCTTTTTTCGTAGTGAAAGCCCCGTTTTTCTGCCTGAAATTAATAATCCTTCTGGCATAAGCGGGTCCAATTCCCGGTAGTTTCTGCAACTTTTGAGCGCCGGCTGTGTTTAGATTAATGATCGTTCGGGAATCGCTCCGTCCGGTCGAAGTGTGTGGATGATTGATTTTTTTCGGTTGAAGAGAATCCGATTTTGTTGACTCGCCACTGTCTCCAACGATAATATAAGGTTCAATTTTTTGAAGCCGCCCCGGGCCGATGCCCCTGATTTTCAAGAGCATATTTTTGGTTTTAAAGGGACCATTTTTCCTCCTGAAAGCGATAATTCGCCGGGCATAGGCCGACCCGATGCCATGCAACGACTGCAACCGTTTCATCCCGGCATGATTAATATTTATTATGTCACTGCTGTCCCGTTCGGCTGGCTGTTGCTTTACCGTATCCGCCGATGCTATGCTTTGTGGACGGAAATTCTTGCCTTTGTAACGGGCTAAGATTCTCTGCCGCTTACGTTTTATCTGTGCCGTTCGTTCTTTAAAACGTTCATCCAGTGTCTTGTAGTATTTTTTATCAAATGGAGATTGAGAAGTAAGAATGTTATCAGCCAGCAGCAGACTTCCCAAAACGATCAGCAGCAGGGAAACGGCCAGACGCTCGTTACGGGTTATTTTAAGCTTTTCTAACCAGAAAAAAAGTGTGCGTTTCATATTGATTTTTTTGTGTTCTGTTTATGAATAGACAATTGCGTCCGGCATTCCTTACACTTTATCTCAAAATTTTTCATCAGACTTCCATAATAATTGGTTGTTTGAAAGTTATAAATGTCGGATTTTAGCATCACCGATGACAAAATCTCTTTCATATTCATACCGGAAACTTCGTGTTCACTATCAAAAAGTGGGGCAGGGAAAACCGCTTATCATCCTGCACGGGTGGGGCGTCAGTGGCGAGGTGATGATGCCTCTGGCCCGAAAACTGGCAGATATTCGCACCTGTTACGTTCTGGATTTGCCGGGCTTCGGCGAGACAGTCGAACCTCCTGCAGCCTGGAACGTTGACGATTACGCCGACATGATCGAATCTTTTATTCAGGATAATTTTGAGGAGTCGGTGGACCTGTTGGTTCATTCATTCGGCGGACGCATTGCGTTGAAGTTATGTGCGCGTCCGGCTGCAAAAAAACTGGTTGACAAGGTATTAATTACGGGTGGCGCCGGCATGAAACCGCGACGAAGTGCGGCCTATTATCTGAAAAAGTACACGGCTAAAACCCTAAAATTTCCCTTCATGATTTTGCCGGCAGGGATGCGTGAAAAAGCGCTGCAAAGACTCCGCAGCACGTCTCTGTGGAAAATGTTGGGCTCCAGCGATTACTCAAAATTAAGCGGGGTGATGCGGGAGACGTTTGTTAAATCTGTTACGGAATATCTTGAAGTCTGCCTGCCAAAAATCCCGCATGAGGTGCTCTTGGTCTGGGGGATCCGGGATGATGCTACGCCACTGTACCAGGGTAAACGTATGGAAAAAGGCATCTCAAATGCAGCACTGGTCGAGATGGTAAAGGCCGGCCATTACGCATTTTTAGATCGGCCAAAGCATTTTGTGCGCATCGCGAAGGTTTTTTTCGAAAATGAGGAAGAAAAATGATGCAGCAGGACTGCCCCATTTTTGAATACATGGAGTCCTAATATTTTTTCCCGGCTTACCCTTCCATCTCTCGTTCCTTAAAATCTTCATCGAAATAGTGGTACCATTTACGAAACGGGCGAAAGGCATTTTCCGGATCAAACGGGCGCTTGTATTCGCTCTGGCGGCACTCTTCGCTGCAGCAGCCTTCCATCAGGCGAGCGCCCTCCTCGGAGCAAACGAACAATTTATTGCATTCCATATTGGCACAGTTGATGTACGTATCGGCCGGTTTGCCGGTAATTTCGCAGCGGGCGATGGGTTCCATATCATCCTCATTGACCGGAACCACCAGGCGTTCATCGAAAACGAAACACTTGCCCTTAAAATGCTCGCCTCCTTCTTCATTGCCGTACCGTAAAATTCCGCCATGCAGCTGATTCACATCATCCCAGCCTTTTTCTTTCATCAGCACCGAAAATTTTTCGCAGCGGATGCCGCCGGTGCAATACATCAGCACTTTTTCATCTTTATCGACCTGCAGATTATCGAGCCACTGAGGAAAATCATAAAAATTTTCGACGTCCGGGGTGATGGCGCCCTCGAAATGCCCAATTTTTGATTCATAATCGTTACGCACATCAATCATCACATAATCCTCACCCGATTCCATGACCTGTTTCCATTCATCCGGCTCCAGGTATTTGCCGCCGTTTTCGGGATCCACCTCCGTGTGGAGCGAAACAATTTCATCCCGCGTTTTGCATTTTAGCTTGGCAAACGGAATATAATCGCTGGTGCCGGTCTTAAAGTCGATATTTTCAAATCCATCGATGCTCGTAAGATGTTTTTCATACGCCCGCACCTGATCCGGAGTGCCACCCAGCGTACCGTTGATGCCCTCGGTGCCGACATAAATCCGCCCCTTTACGCCGAGTTCTTTACAAAGCCGGGTGTGCTCTTCGACAAAAGCTTCCGGATCATCAATGGTTACAAATTTATAATAGAGTATGACTTCGTACATAACGTTCAACAAATACTGATTTTATTTCAATGAGAGCGATGAAAAATAAGAGTATTTTAGCAATAAAGGAACCGTTTGAAAGCAAAGATGTTGGCCACTGTGAAAGTGATCTGTATCAGGAAAATATGCAAATTCTCAGGCCGGATCGGTATTTTGCTCTGATTTTTCATGCAAGGTGAGTAAATCCAGCGTGATGGCATCCGCAAGCAGAATGCCTTTATTTGTGAGCTGAATCTTTTCCCCGAATTGGAGCATATTTTTTTGTTCCTGCCGGTTCAAATAATCCTTCTGGGCCTTATTGAGCCGGTAATTGTACATATCGTTCAACATCCGAATTGAAAGTCCTTCACGCGTACGCAGGCCCATCATGATGCGTTCTTCGGCCAGTTGGTTCATCGTAAGCTGTTCCCGATCATTTTCTCCACCGGTCCCTTGCAGATAGGCGCCTAAATCTGAAGCATTTTTCCACCGGCACGGCTGCTCATACCACCAGAAGGAATGGGCGCCCGGCCCAAAACCCAGGTAATTTTCATGGCGCCAATAGTTGCTGTTATGCACGGCCTCAGCGCCGGGCCTGCTGTAATTGCTGACTTCATACCGGTGAATATCTTCGGCACTCAAACGCTCGTTAATCAGCTCAAAATGCTCGGCAACCGTATCATCTTCCGGCGGGGTGATGCGA
>DASQZL010000274.1:0-6449 GCA_035638715.1 Balneolaceae bacterium | reverse complement strand
AAAATTGGCTTATGAAAACAAAATTTACTGTATTTTCACTACTATTGTTGATTTTTTCAAGTTGTTTTTTACCCACTCAATTACATGCAACACCAGGGCGACACGGCATTGTCTTATACACTCCCTACATCAGCCGTTCTGTTACGCCCGGGCAAAATGTTAATTATAATATTCAGGTTATCAATCAGGCGAATACGATACAAAGCGTAACGTTTTCGTACCGTGGCATTCCCCACAGCTGGAAGCCAACAATATCTGCTCATTCGAATACCATCCAAAAAATAGCTATTAAACCAAAAAATCTGAGTAAACAAAACTCCAAGGACGTTAAGCTCAACTTAAATATTCCCCTTAAAATCAAGAAGGGGTATTATGATATTAAGGTGGTTGCCAAAACAGATAATAATGATACATATGTGTTGCCATTGCGCGTGGAGGTGACGAAAGAGGGGACCTTCACCACCAAGATGAACGTGCAGCAGGCCAATATGCAGGGATATGCCAGCTCTGATTTTAATTACCATTTTACGCTGTCAAATCAGACGGCAAAAAAACAGAACTACGCGCTTAATGCCGATGCGCCAGCCGGTTGGAGTGCCCGGTTCAGGGTCAGCGGCAACTATGCAACGTCAGTGAGTGTCGCCTCCAACAACAGCAAGACGATCTATGTAAAAGTGAAACCCCCGAGTCAGGTTAAGGCGGGCACCTATAACATTCCGATACAAGCTATATCCGGAAATACGTCTGCTCAGGATACCCTTCAGACCGTAATTAAAGGCAAATTTAATATGAATTTAACCACGCCTTCTGGGCGATTGAGTACAAAAGTGACAGCCGGATCGAAAAAGACGATTAAACTTCGGCTGAAAAATACCGGATCACTCCCCCTGAGGCATATCAAGTTGTCGTCCTCGGCACCGGATGGCTGGCACGTCAGTTTTCCGAACAAGCACATCAGTGAACTCAAACCCGGAATTTCAACAGCCGTTAACGCCACGATCAAAGCCAGCAAAAAAGCTATCGCCGGCGATTATCAACTCAAGATTAATGCCAATACAAAGAACGCTTCCTCCAACGCTACCTTTAGAGTCACCGTCAGCAAGTCGATGGTTTGGGGATCGGTCGGCATAGGTATTATCATTGTGGTGATCGGCGGAATTTTCATGCTGGTTCGAACATACGGGAGGCGATGATGATGGCTGAACCCATGATCGACATTAAAGGACTGGTTAAGGATTACGATGCGACCCGCGCGGTTGATCATCTGGATTTGACCATCAACAAGGGTGAAATTTTTGGTCTGCTGGGGCCGAATGGTGCGGGTAAGACTACCATCATTCTTACGCTTTTGGGGCTTTCAGAACCGACTGCGGGATCCGTGACTATCAAGGGTCGGAATGCCATCACCGAGCCGATCAGCGTAAAACGATTTACCGGCTATTTACCCGACGAGGTTGGGTTTTCGGATAATAACACCGGGGTGGAAAATCTTATCTATACAGCTCTGCTGAATGACGTACCACGGGAGGAAGCTGTAAAGTCGGCTGAAGCGCTGCTTAAAACGGTAGGCCTGGAGAAGGCGAAAGACCAGAAAACGAAAACCTATTCCAAAGGGATGATTCAGCGGCTGGGCCTGGCTGATGTGCTCATCAAGGATCCCGAAATTATTGTACTGGATGAACCTACGATCGGTATTGATCCAAAGGGGATTAACGAATTTCTGAATCTGATCAGGAGTTTAAGCAAAGAAAAGGGAATTACGGTACTGCTGAGTTCACATCTGCTGCATCAGGTCCAGAAAATATGCGACCGCGTAGGCCTTTTGGTCGATGGAAAATTACGGGCGCAGGGGGATATCAATGAATTAGCCGATGAGTTGTTCTCTGACAAAGAAACATCTATCTCGGCAGAGGTTGCTCCCATCACCGATGCTTTAATTACAGCACTGGAAAAAGAAATCGCCATAAAAGAAATTCAGCAGGACAAAAATCTCATTGTAATGGAGGGAAGGAAAGATATAGCGCCTTTTATTGCTCAAACCATTGCGGATAATCACGGAAAATTATATCAGCTCTCGTATCAGGAACACGGGCTGGATGATATTTATCAAAAATATTTTGAAGGAGGTGCCCTCAATGTCTAAAAACTATAGCTCATTTTGGATCATGGTGCAAAAGGAAATCACCGATCAGGTGAAGAGCTGGCGATTTTTTATCCTTGTCGCGCTGATTTTACTAACCACTGCCGGTTCCATATACACCGTAATAGCCGTTATTCAGGCACATCCCGCACAAATAAGTGCAAACACCACTTTTCTTTATCTGAAGCTTTTCACTAAATCGAGCAACAGCCTGCCGCCTTTTATCACTTTTATCGGTTTTCTGGGGCCGCTGGTTGGAATCGGCCTGGGCTTTGATGCCATCAACTCCGAGCGAAATAATGGAACATTAAGCCGCATCATCGCACAGCCCATCCCGCGCGATTATTTTATCAACAGCAAGTTTGTCGGGGCATTGGTCGTTATTTTTGCCATGATTTTTTCACTTGGCTTTTTGGTGCTGGGGCTGGGCATCTTCTATATCGGCTTCCCGCCCACCTTTGGTGAATTTCTGCGGATTTTCGTATTTCTGATATTCAACTGCATTTACATTGCTTTCTGGCTGAACCTCGGTATCACCTTCTCGACCTTGTTTCAGCAGTCATCGACCTCGGCATTATCCTCGCTGGCCGTTTGGTTATTTTTCACGGTCTTTTATACGATGTTGATCCGGTTTATCGCCAATGCGTTTTATTCCAAACGCGCTGCCCATGTGCTCACGCTGATGTTATCGCGATTTTCTCCCGCCTATTTATTTCATGAGCTTACGACAATTTTACTTTCTCCTTCAGTCAGAAGTTTGGGAGCGCTGAGTTTTCAGCAGGTTTCGGGGGCCATCCCGTCCACCCTTCCACTGGGACAAAGTATGCTGCTGGTCTGGCCCGATATCACCGCCCTTATCGCCGCTACACTCATCTGCTTCGGCGTCTCCTACGTACTGTTTATGCGTGAAGAAATCAGAGCGTAAGAAAGATTACTCCGGATATTATAAATTTTTGCTTTGAATTTGGAATATTCTTGGGGGACTATTACACAAAGTTTCACGAAGGGTAATTTACTTTGTGGTCCTCTGTGGCTTCTTCGTGTAACTCCTTGTAATAGTAGGACTTATTTTTCTTGTCCAGCCTCCAGCGTAAACCATGCTTGTTTGACCGAGACAGAATTTTTACCTACAAATACTTTAAAATCGCCCGGCTCGGCATGCTTTTTCATTTGTTTGCCATAAAACGTCAGATCGTGGCGATTCAGTGTAAAGGTGATTGTCTTTGATTCGCCCGGCTTCAGTTTTACGCGCCGGATTTTTTTCAATTCTTTAACCGGCCGACTGATAGAAGCTACAAGATCCTGCGTGTAAAGCTGCGCTACTTCCGTTCCCGCCCGGTTGCCCGTATTTTTGACCGTGCAGGAGACACGCAGCGTATCATCCCAACCCAGCAGGTGCGTGTTGAGGTGCAGTTTAGAAAAAGAAAATGTTGTGTAGCTCAGGCCATATCCGAAGGGATAAAGCGGCGTGTTGGCTACGTCGATGTAACGTGAAGTATATTTGTTGCCAACCTGCTTTGGGCGCCCCGTATTCAGGTGGTTGTAGTAGAGCGGGATCTGCCCGACGTCGCGTGGAAACGAAACCGGTAGTTTGCCCGACGGATCATAATTACCAAAGAGCACGTCTGCGATGGAATGGCCGGCTTCGGTGCCCAGAAACCAGCTTTCCACGATGCCTTCGGTGTGCTTACTTAACCACGGGATGGTGAGGGCACGGCCATTCATCAGCACGACGACGACCGGTTTACCGGTTTGCACGATCTTTTTGACCAGCGCTTTCTGATTGCCGGGCAGTCCGAGCTTCGAGCGGCTGTCGCCTTCGCCGCTCATGCCGGCGCTTTCACCCAGGAACATGACGACCGCATCAGCCTGCCGGGCCGCCGAAACTGCATTAGAAAATCCGGATGTATCCGCGCTGTTGATGCCTGTTCCTTTGGCATACATTAATTTTGTGTTCGGTGATACCGCCTCCTTAATGCCCTGCCATGCTGTTACGGCTTCTTTCGGGCGACCCAGTGCGTGCACCGGCCCCAATAAATCGGCCTGGTCTTTGGCCAACGGACCGATGACCGCCAGTTTTGTAAGATTTTTTGAAAGTGGAAGCAGGTGATTCTGATTCCTCAGCAGCACGATGGACTGATCGCCGACTTTGCGGGCGAAGGGCCGGTGGCGGGCCAGCATGCTATCTTCCGCGGCATTGGTGTGATGTTTTCCGTATTGAAAGGGGTGATTAAACAGCCCCAGCTTGAATTTCAGCCGCAGCACGTGGCGCACCGCTTCATTCAGGCGGGCTTTACTGACCGCCCCGCTTTTAACCAGCTGCGGCAGATTTTCCAGGTAGCTACCGCTGTGCAGATCTATATCCATGCCGGCCTTCATCGCCTCTTTGTCAGCTTGCGAGTTATTCAGCGCCACATCGTGATCAATGAGTTCCGGTATGGCATTATAATCAGACACAGTGACGCCCTTAAAACCCATTTGTTTTCGCAGGATGTCGTGCAACAGATGATGATTCTCCGCCGCCGGGATGCCATTGAGAGAAATAAAGGCGGGCATCACCGCAGCCACACCCGCATTCACGGCCGCCTGAAAGGGCGGCAGATAAATCTGATGCAGCCTTCGATTCGACATATCCACGGTATTGTAATCACGGCCGCCTTCCACCGCACCGTAGCCGGCAAAATGTTTGGCCGTGGCCGCCATCGACTTCGGGCTCGACAAGTCATTCTTTTGGAAACCGTGTACCGCTGCGGCGGCGATTTTTGACCCCAGGTACGGGTCTTCCCCGGCGCCTTCAACCATGCGTCCCCAGCGGGGGTCGCGGGCGATATCCACCATTGGTGTGAAGGTCCAGTTCATGCCGGCCGCCGTCGCTTCAACCGCGGACACACTGTCGACGGCGCGCACCAGCCCCGGATTCCAGGCACTCGCTTCGGCCAGTGGCACCGGAAAAGTAGTACGATAACCGTGAATCACATCCCCCATAAATAACAATGGAATATGCAAGGGTGCCTGCAGGGCTCGTTTTTGCATGTTTTTGAGGTACTGATGCACATTTTTCTTGCCGGGGAGCATGCCGTTGGTGCCGCCTACCAGGCCTTTGGTCACCAGTGAATCAAGATGTTTGTGATCGGAGCCGATGATGATCAATTGACCCACTTTCTGTTTCAGTGACATCCGGGCCAGCAGGGAGTCCACTTTTTGGGTGATGCGCGTGCTGTCCGGCTGACCGGATGAAGAGGATACATTCATCCGTTTTTGGGCCCAGCAGCTAACCGGAATAAACCACACGGTCAAGAGCGTTACAAAAAGAATGCGATTTTTTATATGATACGTCATGGTTGATGACCATTTTGAAATTGAGAATATCATGAACGCGCCCAATGACTTTTTAACTTTTATCGAAAATACACAAAAATGGGCGGGGCATGAAAAAGGACGGGAACTATTCGCATCATTCGCGAAAATAATTTTAATGCTGCAGAAGGAAATAGCTATTACACAAAGCACCTCAGAGAAGACACGGAGAATCACTAAGGATAAAGAATGCTCTGTGTAACTTGGTGGCTCCTCTGTGATTCTCTGTGACATAATTTTTGACGGGTCTGGGGTCTCGGGATTATACAATGGGCTTACGACGATGGAGTGGTTTGGATCCTTTTGTCATCCCGATTCGCCGTCAGGCGGAGAGGGATCTCAAGCATGGATTCAGGCAGACATCTAACGCCAAAACCATTTCTTTCAAGGATTTACAAGCATAATTTATCCTTTCTTTAAATATTTAAACTGTAATTATGTTTGAGATTCCTCGTCTTCCGCCGGCCATCGGGATCCTCGGAATGACCGCCTTGTTTTAATTCTTACCCATAGATGCAGAGAGGTGTCTGGCCAAACTTTCTGTTTAATTCTTAGTCAGGTTAAGATGTAGCTCGAACTACTGCGGCTGCGGCGAGTACAGTCCGAATAAATATATTTGTCTATGACACGGAGCACCACGAAGGTAAATTAAATATACTCTGTGTAGCTTTGTTGATCCTCTGTGGTTTTCCGTGATACAACCTTTTGAAAATAAGGGATGATTTCACAGTTATTCCAAGAGGGTTTAGCACAAATCCTGTACCAGCGACTCCACCCATCGTTTAGTCACTTCGATTCAACGACTCCCGGCCTCCGGAATGATTGTGATGGCAATTCAGTTTCAATAATCACTCATTAAACATAATAAACCAATACTTTTACGCTTATGAAATATCGTATGTTGGGAGACTCGGATCTTGAACTTTCAACCGTTACCTTCGGCGCCTGGGCC
>DASQZL010000273.1:0-2932 GCA_035638715.1 Balneolaceae bacterium | reverse complement strand
AGAGGAATGTGTGAATGAGCGTCGCTGTCTGGTTCCGGCCAACGGGTTTTACAAATGGAAATTTTCAGAACGAAAAGAAACTCCTTTTTACATCCGGTTGCTTTCGAACCGGCTGACGGCCTTTGCTGGTATTTATAGCGTTTGGCAATCGGCCAGCGGACGCAAGGTCTACTCGTTCGCCATCATCACTACGAAAGCCAATGCCTTGGTAGAGCCGGTGGACGATCGGATGCCTGTGCTACTGCAACGCGAAAATTTTGAAGAGTGGCTTAGCAGCAAAGATTTATCGGAAAAAATGCATAAAAACTGGTTGCTTAAACCTATGGAACTAACACAGATGGCCGTGAACCGGGTTTCTGAAGAGGTGAATGACATTACGAACAACAGGCCGGAGCTCATTCAGCCCATCCCGAAATAACTCCGTCTCACTTTTCGTCGTTTCCCGAATCGTTGGTTATGCGCATTGTAGGATATGCAAAGGCGATATCGTCGGCCTGTTCAACCATATCAAGAATGTCCTCCCATATAGCCTGGCCAATACTACGGCGGTGACGGGGATTGCATAGATGGCGAATCGTCAGATTTATGCCGCTGTCTTTTACATCGGTATAGACGATGGGAGTTAAATACCTATAGTGTACGAGATAAGATTTATTTGCCCGCTGAACTTGTTTTTGCGCTTTTTCAGTGAAATCTTCAAGGTGTTTGTCGGCGATTTCCTGAAGTCGTTTTTTGGCTTTTTTCCAGTCGCTCTCGAAGGTGACGAGTACCTCCAGCTCATTCCAGATAAATTCAAAATCGCTGGTATAATTGGCCACCGGTTCGGAAAATACACGGTGATTGGGGACATGCACAACGCGCCCGGTACTCTGATCTGAATGGATCCAGTTACCGATTTCGAGTACGGTGAATTTGATCAACCGGATATCAATGATGTCGCCTTTCACCTCTCCAATTTGTACTCGATCTCCGACGTTAAAAGGGGAGCGGAGATTAATATAAATCCATCCCGCCATGTCCGTTAGAGGATCGCGCAGGGCGATAGCCAGTCCGGCGGAAAGCAATCCAAGAAATGTACCGATGGATTGCAATCCCTTGAACCAGACAGCGCCGAGAACAACTAATCCTATTAGACCGGCGGCATAGCTGGCATTTTTGCGCCACCGGTAGCGTCGGCGCGAGTCATCAATATTACGGTTGATAGCTCGGATTACCAACAATCGAATCAGCCATAATGCAATGATTACAATAATGCTGATAACAATATCTGATACCAGATGCTGAGAACTTTGAAAACTGTTTCCGATCGTTTTGCTGAAAGTGTGAATGTTCATGGCGCTGCAGAATTAAATATCTGTTAATACGTTGTAATAAAAGCAAAAAATGGATATTTTCTCTACGATAAAATCAATTTATGAAATTTTGTTATGCTTTATTCGATTATACTGGCATTTATAATCATTATTTGTATCCTGTTAACGATCGTTATATTACTGCAACCTGGTCAGGACCAAGGCATTAGCGGTGGGCTGGCTGGTGGAGCTTTAAGCGGTGGAGCTGGTCTGGGAGCCCGTCGAACAGCAAATCTGCTTTCGAAATCGACGACCGTACTCGGCACAGCTTTGTTACTATTTTGTGTACTGGCAAATTTTGCTATTAATCGGGGCAGTCAAACCCGCAATGTTTTACAGCAAAGCGGATCACAAACTACGCAGCAATCTGCACCGGCAAATGGCGGGTTGAATAATCCTTCGAACACCAAATCTGCTGTACCGCAGATACCTGATTCCAGCGGACAGTAATTTTAGTTTTAAATAGAGATGTAGCTCACCATAAAGCGGGCTGCATCTTTTTATTTTAAGTTTGAACCGGTCTTCGTTCAAATGAATTCTGCCTTCCGGTTTTGAGTGAGGTTAGATCTACCGGTAACGAAATCAGTCTCCCTGCATTTATTGCCCATTAGTTGCCTGATTGTTTCGATCCCATAGCCTGAAACGGCACAATTCGAATTCAGAGGCCGGCTTACGTTTGGTTCAAATATTTGAAAATCGCTATTACATCTTCCTGCCCAAAGCCGGCTTCAGCATCGCTGAACATTTCGGCTACGCGGGTGCCCACCGGAGCGTCCATGCCGCTTTCACGGGCCAGCCGCAAATCCTTGGCCATGTGTTCAAGCGTAAAGGCGGCTTCATAATTATCGTTTAGAACCGCTTTGCCTTTCATTTCCACGAATGGGCTGTGAAGCGAGCCATTATTCAATACTTCCATGAGATTCTGTGGATCCAAATCCTGATTATCACAAAAATCCAGAACTTCGGCCAACCCTTCGGTTATAATTCCAAGAAAAGTGTTTACCGCCAATTTGGTGGCATTGCCGGATCCAACTTTTCCGGTATAAACCACTTGTTTACTATAACATTCCAAAAGGGGACGCACTTTATCTACAATTGCCGCATCGCCGCCCGCAATACTGACCAGCACCTGCTGTTCGGCCTGCGGCACACTGCCAGAAACCGGGGCATCTACATAATGGCTGCCTATTTGTTCACATTTTTTTGCCATTTCGCGACTGATGTGCGGAGAAACGGTGCTCGCGTTGACGATAATTTTATCGGTTGCATCCGCATCTAAAAGGCCGTCTTTTCCGGTAAAAAGAGCACGCGTCGCTTCGTCATCAGATACCATCAAAAAGGTTACCTCTGCCTGTTTTAAAACGTCTTTAGGAGATTCGGCACTCGCAGCCCCTTGTTTTGTTAATGATTTTTCCTTTTCCTTCGTGCGATTATAAACGGTAAGCGTGTGTCCGGCATCCAGCAGTTGCTGTGCCATGGGGATACCCATTTTTCCAAGTCCAATCCATCCAATATCCATAATTAACCAAGTATATTAATTTCAGTTTTAAGGTATATCATACCAACAGTTTGTCATTTAA
>DASQZL010000272.1:0-5598 GCA_035638715.1 Balneolaceae bacterium | reverse complement strand
ATACAAGTTTGATTCTGTGATTAATTTGAAATAATATGTTCCCATACTGCATTAAATTTCAGATCGAAGTCGGCGAAATGACAAATTGCAAATAAATGAGGCCTTATGATAAAAAAATTAAGTATTGTACCGGTTGCCGTTGCCCTTTTACTGAGTTTGAGCCATGTTTGCAGCGCCCAGGACTGGCCCAATCTTCACCGCTATAGAAAAGCCGATTCGACATTGGGCCCGCCGCCGGCCGGTACAAAGAGGGTGGTATTTATGGGAAATTCGATCACGGACCATTGGGATAACCTCGACCCGGGTTTTTTTAACGACAATCCCTACATCGATCGCGGCATCAGCGGCCAAACAACTCCCCAGATGTTAATTCGTTTTCGGCAGGACGTTATTGATCTGAATCCCAGTGTCGTCGTTATTTTAGCCGGGACCAATGATATTGCAGGCAATACCGGATCTTCCACGCTGGGCATGATTGAAAACAATTTGATGTCGATGTGCCAGTTGGCCCGGGCTAATAATATTCGCGTTGTCTTATGTGCATTGCTGCCGGCCTATCGTTACCCCTGGAGCCCCAAAGTGCATCCGGCGAAAAAAATTGTGAAATTAAATAAATGGATTCAGCAATATGCTCATAAAAATGGCTATGTTTTCTGTAATTATTACCCACCACTGGTGAATCAGCGGGGCGGCATGAAAAGCAACTTTTCCAAGGATGGCGTACATCCCAATAAAGCAGGTTATAATATCATGGAGCCGATGGTGGTGAGGGCGATCCATAAAGCGTTGAATAAATAAACAGGTAGGATATGTTATGATTATTAATCCGCAATGTTTGTTCATCTAATTTGAGTTTGAGATAACAAACGGACAGTAGATTTTAACCTGTTGGGCGTTTAACTATATAACATTTCCCGACTCCATCCCAGCCTAAGGCATCCTTTAGGGAGAAAACCCACGAGATGGGTCCACTCTCTTCAAGGAGGGAAATATGCTGTCTTTTTTAAGACTCCTGCTTTATACCATGTCGAGACACACACTAATAATATTAGTTCGAGAAAACCCTTATTGACAGTTTACGGAAAAAGCTATTCCACAGAATTATCCGGAAAAAACAGAGTTAAGCCCACAGATGAATCAACGGTAATCTCACTCCCGGGCCAACTTAGGTACAAGATATAAGCTCGCTTGAAGCCAGCTTCAGCAGTCATCATAGGTAACAGTCTAATGACTCTTCAAATACCGCGCTAAATCACTGATCGTCTGAATCCCCAGTTTTTTCGCTTCTTTACGGCGCATCAGCAGGGCGTAGGTATTATTAAAACCGATGGGTTTCAGCCAGGAGAGGTTGAAGCGTTTCTGGGTGTGCTTTTTAACGTAATGATATACTTTTTGAGGATTGTTGCCGAGGCGCTTTACGGTGGAGGAATCGGCCTTGAGCAGAACATGCAGGCCCGTCCCCGTATATTCCGGGTACATATTTATTTCACCGTTTTTCAGCGCATTGAAGACTACTTTTGTGCCCGCCAGTCCCATTTTCAAGCCAACGTCCAGCGAAGTATTATTTTCGATAAGCAACTTGTACATGTGCCCCAGGATGTACTGTTCCGTCTGCAGTTTGCCGCCGATTAAAAAATCGGGCGATCCCGAACGGTGGACGGAAGTTTTGAAGCCATGTTTCTGCAGAAAATCTTTAGCTACGGCAGCGGCATCCTCCTTGTTTTGATCGACCCGGCTGTTGAGCGCCGTCATTTTTTTTGTACTTA
The DNA here is from genome assembly GCA_035638715.1 of Balneolaceae bacterium. GTDB lineage: Bacteria > Bacteroidota > Rhodothermia > Balneolales > Balneolaceae > SMO-BIN1. The sequence continues at coordinate 3,832 of DASQZL010000272.1, read as the reverse complement.
TTTTTCCGGCCAGTTTATTCAATACCTTTCGTAGTCCGGGATGCTGCTGTAAGGTGGAGGTGCGTACCAGCGGGGCAGCATCATAAGGGGGGAAATAATGTTTGTCGTCTTTCAGCACTTTTAAATGATAAGCCTTAATGCGCCCGTCTGTGGAATAGCCCACGGCAACATCAACACGTCCATTTTTGAGTGCCTTGTACATCAGCGCGGCATTCATTTCTACGGTCGGCATGTGTAGATCGTATCGCTTTGTGAGGCCCGGCCAGCCGTCCGAGCGTTCCAGAAATTCCGGGGGCACGCCAATTTTTAATTTATTAGCAGAGGCAAAAAATGAATGAGCCGCCCAGACGCCGCCCACGAGCAGTATCACTGCGAGTCCCCACGCCAGCGGCTTGAGCAGGCGTCCGACCCGTTGCTCCAAAAATCCCAGGATATTATCGAATAAAATGGCAAGAAGAGCAGCCGGCAATGCACCGGCTAAAATCATGATGCTGTTATTCAGCGCGATGCCACGAAAAATAAATTGCCCCAACCCACCGGCCCCGATCAGCGCACAAAGCGTAGCCACCCCCACGCTGATGACCGTCGCTGTGCGGATACCGGCAAAAATGACCGGCATGGCCAGCGGCAGCTCCACTTTGGTCAAAATCTGGCGGCCGGTCATACCCATGCCGCGGGCCGCTTCCACGACCGAGGCGTCAACCTCATTAATGCCGGCGTATGTATTGCGAACGATGGGCAGCAGCGCATATAAAAAAAGGGCCACAATGGCCGGAATGGCGCCAATACCGAGCAGGGGAATCATAAATCCCAGCAGCGCGATGCTGGGAATCGTTTGGATAACGCCAACTGCCCCAAGGGTGGGGCCGGATATTTTGCGATATCGTGTGCAGGCAATGCCCAGTGGAATGCCAATCACCACGGCCACAGTCAGGGCCGCAAATGTTAATTCGAGATGCCGCAGCGTCTGATGCAGAATCTGCATCCGGTTAGTCACAAAAAAATGCCAGAAATCATTCATTTTTTAGCCCGCGTCGTGTTGTTTGGAAACCTTCCAAAAGATGGCCGGCTTGCATGCTGCCGATAATTTCACCTGCTGCGTTGGCGATGCGATATCTTTCCTCGTTGGCGTTGGTATGTTCAAATACGGTAAAAAAGGTATCGTCCAAATGAATGATTTTTCCATCATCAAATCCGGCTGGTTTGTCTTCCTTTGTTTTTTCTGTCATTTTCAGGATATCATCAACCGTAATGGTCATCATTTCGAGCTGGAGGCGGTGTTCATCAAAAAATGAGCGCACGAATTCATTTTTGGGGTGAAACAGCAGTGCTCTCGGCGTCCCGATTTGCTGAGCCCGCCCCTGGTCCATCAGGCATATGCGATTACACAAATCGAAAGCTTCGAACACATCATGGGTTACCAGCACAGTGGTTTTTTGGATTTCACGGAGTAGTTTTTTGAACTCTTTCTGGATGCGCTCCTTGCTGATGGGATCGAGTCCGCCGAACGGTTCATCCATCAGAATGATGGGCGGGTCGGCCGCCAGGGCACGGGCCAGCCCCACGCGTCGCTGCTGCCCGCCGCTGAGGGCATCCGGCATGCGTCCGGCTACCTGTTCTGCATCCAGTCCAACCAAATCCAGCAACTCACGGCTTCGTTTTTGAATGCGAGCCGGGTCCCACTGAAGTAACTTTGGGGTGATGGCAATATTTTCTTCAACCGTATAATGTGGAAAAAGCCCCACATTCTGAATGACGTATCCCAGCCGGCGGCGCAGCTGCTCCGGTGGCTGTTGATCTGCGGTCTGCCCATCAATCGTGATGGAACCGGAGGTTGGTTCAACCAGCCGGTTGATCATTTTGATAGTCGTTGTTTTGCCGCAGCCGCTGGTACCCAGTAAGCCGAATGTTTCACCTTCCTGTACGCTGAAGGAGAGATTATCGACCGCTGTACTGGTATCATCGTATCGCTTGCAAACATTGGTCAATTCAATCATGTAAGTTAATCTAACAGATAATGAGGGCAGCGCCAAAGAAAAACCAAAGCGCTAAAACTAAGATAGTAATTTAATGTGAATTTGAGGTAAGCATCCCGTTTTTCTACTAATCGTTTATCGTATTACGGTTGAGTGACCAAAGATTAACGGCGAGTAAATAAATTGAGCGAATTATTCTTCTTGCGATTACACAAGGTATCACGGAGGAAGCACAGAAGACCGCAGAGTAAATACCTCCGTGAGATTCTGTAAAACTGTTTTTCACCCTCCGGCAACGAGGTTACGGTACCGGGCAATGGCCCAGGCTGATCTGAAGTATGAAGGAGCCGATGAGGGCAACTAAAATCACCCCGAGCATGATATATTTCCAGCGGAAGCCGGATTCTTCAGACGGTTGTATGCGGAAAAATTTGATCACAAATTGTCTGGATTAGTCTATGTTCTCCTTTTTCACCAGGTACTGCAGGCTGAACAGATCATCTTTATCCGTCCACACTTTGTTCACCGAAAAACAGTCGCTGACAAGTGCTTTAAAATCATCCAGCGAATATTTGTATGAATTTTCGGTGTGAATGGTTTCCCCTTCGCTGAAATGAAACGTTTCACCCTGAATGTGCACATCCTGCTCTGTCCGGCTCACCAGATGCATCTCGATGCGTCCCTTTTCTTCATTATAAAAGGCACGATGAGCAAACTGATCGACCACAAAATCCGCGTTCAGCTCGCGATTCAGCCGTTTCAACATATTTTTATTAAAAGCAGCGGTAATACCTTTACGATCATTGTAGGCGGCCTCAAGAATGGCCTTGTCTTTTTTCAGATCCACCCCGATAAGCAGTCCGCCGCCCGGGACCATAAATTGTGAAAGCATTCGGAGAAATTCCCGTGCTTCATCCGGGTGAAAATTGCCAATGGTGGAGCCTGGATAAAATATGACGTAATAGTCGAACGGCTGATCGATTTCAGGCAGTTGAAACGAACGGGTGTAATCCGCACAAACCGGTTTTATAATCAATGACGGATAGGCTTTTCGCAGCCGCTGTACAACTTTGCCGAGGTATTCCTGCGAAATATCAACCGGAATGTAGGCAACGACATCCGGCACATGATCCAACAGGAGGCGCGTTTTTTTGCTGCTACCGCTGCCCGGCTCAATTATTACGGAGCTGGGGCCAATGGTTCGGGCGATTTCATCGATATGGTCGCGCAGGATTTTACGCTCGGTACGTGTGGGATAATACTCGGGAAGCCGGGTGATCTTCTCGAAAAGTTTTGAACCGCGTTTGTCATAAAAAAATTTACTCGACAAGGTTTTTTGCGGCTTTTGCAACCCGGAAAGCACTTCTTCGGCCATGCTGCGCGGAGCCCGTCGGGTGGATTCACTCATGTTATACCCGTCTTATAGTGTTTGATGAGATGCTTGCGGGAAAAACAATCTTTACCTTTGTCCCCCGACTCTTTAGGAAACGTGGCAGATCCATAAAGGCAGAATTTTATCATGAACGTTATTTTTAGTACTTACACCAAGAACCGTTCAATCGTTCAGCCACTACTCCAAAACGAATTTTACTGGATTTGATAAAATTGATTATATACGTAATCCCAAAAGTCGGCCAGGTTTGACCCTTTATTATGCGGATTTTTTGAAGTCGATGACTTCATCGCGTCAATACATGCCTTCTCTTTTGCATCATAATAGGCCTTGAGTTGATGCGAGGTGGGATTTTCAATCATTTTCTCAAATTTCTCAACTTTTTCTTTATCCGGCATATTATCAAATCAATTGTAATTAATACTATTTTATAAACGATATAATCGCAAAAAAATTACCTTTT
>DASQZL010000271.1:0-5401 GCA_035638715.1 Balneolaceae bacterium | reverse complement strand
TCATTGATATGGGTATGAAAGGCATTCCAGCTATTCCAGCCCATGGGTGGCGTTTTGGCCAGTCCATTATTAATCGTGGGTACACTGTCATTAAGGCTGCGATATGGATGCGGTGATGAAAGATTGGGATGAGCTGTGGTCACTTTCACTGTTGCGATTAGGAGAAACAGTGAAAGCATGAAGGAAGACCATCGTATTAAACGGCCAAAGGTAGAGGCGGATTTATTCATGGGCAAGATGATTTAGAATTAATATTAATAAAATATTTCCATATATAATGATATAAATTTACCTAAATATATTTAGTCATTAGCAAATGTTTTCGATATCATGTTTTTGAGCGAGATATTCGTTGTGTTTCTGTAGGTTTATCTAAATCTATAAATATATTTACTTATAGTATAATTAAAATTTGGGAGCCTTTCTTTAAGAATTTTTTTAACATTATTTTGCCTGGAGCTGATCTAACGCAAACGCATAAGCGCCCAGTGCGGTGGCCTTGCTGGTGCCCAGTCGAGACAATCCGACAGCCAGACGTTTTTCGGGTATAAAAGGCACGGTTTTATCAGAGAAAGGAATTGGTAATTCTTTACTCTCGATATCGTAAAAGGCATCTGAAGAAGTGGGGTCCTCCAGGTTATATACGTGCGAGACAAGCCGCGGGAGTTTAGTACCGTTCCGGGTTTCAATTGTACTGTTGAGTTGCTCAATCACATTCGGCAAAAACAAATCATGCGCTCCGCTGATGCCGCCGCCAATGACCATGATACCGTCAATTAGAGTAATCGCGTTAGCCAGCGCTTCGCCGAGGGCCGTGCCCATTTTTTCAAATGCACCCATTGCGGCCTGCTGGTCGCCTTCTCTGTCTCCGCAAGCAATTTCGTAAATATCTCTTGGCGATAAATTTTCCCTGCAATCCGGAGCGTTTTGCCAATAATTGTGCTGAATAGCGCGAATACTGACGCCTTCTTCAGCTATAAAGCGTGTATCGTCGAAATTGCGGCTGATCCAAATTTCCGCAGAAGCTGAGTTGTCACCTAACGCCAATTCATTGTCAATGACCATTCCTCCGCCGAAGCCGGTCCCCACCGTCACGCCAAATAAATTATCGTAGCGCTTTGGAATATTTTTATCGGCAAGCCTGCGATTAATTTCCGGCAGAATTCCGGCCATTGCCTCGCCATAGGCAAAAAGGTCGCCGTCATTATTAATAAAAGTGGGCAGCCCGAATTGTTCCTCAAGCATTGGCCCCAGCGGGACTCCGCCCTTATAGGCCGGCAGATTGTTTATATTATTGATAATTCCTCCAGGATAATCAGCGGGGCCGGGGAAGGCAAAACTGATAGCTGTCGGGCTTTTATTCAGCGTACTTTGAACTTTATGAAGCCCTTCAATAATCGTTTTCAGGCTGCGTTCTCTGTCATCAGCATAAGAAGGCAGGGCGATGGGATCAGTAATTTCTTCGCCTCCCTGAAGGGCGGAAAACACAAAATTAGTTCCCCCGGCATCGAGGGTCATTACAATACGATCATCGTCATAAATATTCATAAAGTAGGTTCAATAGAGATTATAGATCATGAATATAACCCACGGGCCGAAATTTTCAAGTTGTATATATTACTTTAGCACAGGTTCTCTTTTATATCATGACGGCCATCACTATTCCACGCGGTTTTTGGCAGGAGCCGCAATTACTTTCGAGCCGTTGAACCCATAAAAAATGATGTACAGATAGCATGCCAGCGGAAGTACAAAGGCCAGATGCAATCCAATATTATCTGCCAGCACTCCTTCAAGTAGCGGAATGACGGCCCCACCCACGATCGCCATAACAAGCAGGCTGGATGCGCTGCTGGTCATATTGCCCAGATCCTTGATGGCCAGTGTAAATATATTGGGAAACATAATAGAATTAAATAATCCAACTAATACAAGGGCCCATGCTGCTACCATACCCGCACTAAGGATGCCGGTAGTAACCAGTCCCAATGCAATCATTGCAAATATGGCCAATAACTTCCGGGCATCAACTTTTTGTAGTAATGCCGACCCAATAAATCGTCCGACCATGGCACCAAACCAGTAAAACGACACATAGGCTGATGCATCCGTACCCGACATATTACCAATGGACGGCAACTTAATAAAATTTACCAGAAAACTTCCGATCGATACTTCAGCCCCCACATATACAAAGATCGCAACCACTCCGTATCGCACGTGCCGGTAGGAAAGGACATCCCAGAAACTATGGTCACCATCACTCTGGTCATCATGTTCGGTGTCTCGTATTTGGGGAAGATTGAAGAAGCCTACAAGAATAGCAAGCAGGATTAAAATACCAGCCAGTCCTAAATAGGGGATTTGCACCGACTGTGCCTGCGTCGCTTTATAAGCAGCCTGTTGATGGACCGACATTTTATGCAGTTGTGAAGCTGATAAAACGGTACCTCCCAAAATAATTAATCCCCCAAGGTAAGGAGCAATGGTCGTACCCAGCGAATTAAATGCCTGGGCCAAATTAAGCCGGCTGGACGAAGTATCGGGATCGCCAAGCACGGCTACATATGGATTGGCGCCAACTTGCAACACGGTAATGCCTGTGGCTAAAACAAACAGAGCACCCAGAAATAATGGATAAGAAGCAAAGGATGCCGCTGGATAAAATAAAATGGCTCCGATGGCGCTGACAATAATTCCCATTACCAATCCTTTTTGATACCCAAATTTAGATACCAGCCAGCCCGATGGAATCGACATGATAAAATAGGCCGAGAAAAAGGTAAACTGAATTAAAATGGACTGTGTATAATTCAGATTAAAAACGGCTTTCAAATGGGGAATAAGAATATCGTTGAGGCTGGTCAGAAATCCCCACATAAAAAAGAGCGTGGTTATTACCGTAAGAGCCAGTCGGTTGTTTGTTTGCTCCTTAGTCATGTTATCCTATTAACTTAGAATTGATACTGAAAATTAAATGTTAGGAAGTCAGCCACCAGAGGGGTAGGGTCACAGCTTTGATTAAGTAGCGCTTGATCATATAAAAAAGATTTACTTAATGGGAATTAGTCCTGTGTACTTCTTATAATGATTATCTCGCCTTGCCAAGTGAGACGCGTTCTGGTTTTATGTTTATACCATTCAGCGAGAGATGTAGTGATTTTCCCTGGTAGGGAGCATCCCGAAGGTTAACTGTGAGTACCCGCGTTCCATGAGGAGGTATGGATATATAATTTTCACTCCAGTATGAGGGCAGTATCTCACTTCCATTTTGGTCTTCTATTTTGGCGTGAATAAAAAAGGCCAATTTATTCGTTGGGTTTTTCAACCGAATATTGTAGGTGTTTTTATCACTTGGACTGCGGGCCCCGCTGGCTTTAAGCTTTATTTTAGCCAAATTTTGCAGTCCGCTAAAATCGCTGCCGGGCGCTATCCAGTAAATATTGTGGGTCGATAGCGAGTCTCCACCTTTATGCTGCAACTTCAGTGATATAAAAGTAAGCCCATGCTGCGATTTAAGATTCGAAGACAGCGACTGTACATTGGTCGCTTGATGAGCAGGAGCACTTGTATCGATTGTAGCCTGAAACTTTTTCTTCATTTGAGCATTGTAAAATCGAACTTGAAGAGAGAGATTTTTCTGATCTTTAAACCTTCTGTTTACAATTGTTACCGTTGAATCCGTCGGATTGAACTGGGCATGCAGGGGCGCGACTGCCCGCTTGGTGAAATAATAACCCGCATTCGGATTCAAAAACCAATCATACAGTTGCCAGATAACGCTTGGCCAGGCGGCGTTGATTTTCCAAAGCAATACCCCGCCCGTCTTGTCAAGTTGTGAACCAACAGCCTCAAAAATAGCACGGTACGCATTGGCGTTTACCAGCTGCGCTTTCATGCTGTAGTCCTGATAGCTTTTAGGCGCTCCATATCTATTTTTGATGGCGTTGTAGTATGTGCCGTATTTCCCATTGCCTGCGGCTGCATCGTGGTACCCCCAGGTGTTATTCAACGGATAGGGTTCAGTGGTATCGGGGACCAAATCAGGGATAATTTTTTGCAGACTGCTGTAGGGAGGTTGCGAGGGCAAGCCTACTTCATCTTTCCAAAGCCAGTCTTTTCCATTTTTCACCAATTGATAATATTTTGAAGGCGGCTGCCAGGAATAGGGGCCGCTACTGTAAACACCTGCTTTTTTATCATCGGGCCACGATTTTTTCCATCCTTTGGGCAAGTTGGCAAAACCGGACGAGCTCGAAATAAATGGACGCGTACCATCCAGTTTGGCCACATTATTGCGCATCGCATCATACAATTTTTTGCGGGCATGGCCCTCATTGCCACCGGTCCATAAAAACAGGCTCGGATGATTGCGAAGGCGCTTGATGGTACTTTTTAAATTTTTGATGAACACATCGCCCTGCAAGGGCCATTTTTTAGATCCTTTAAAGCCCCCGTTGGTATCGCCGGTGATCCAGAAATCCTGCCAAACGAGCAACCCAAGCCGATCGGCCTCGTTGAAAAAGGCGTCGGGCGGGGCAATGCCGCCTCCCCAGATGCGCACCGTGTTGAGATTCGCATTTTTTATCAGTGTTAATTCCTGTTTGTACCGCAGCGAATCGCGTTGAAGCATCAGATCGGGAACCCACGCGCCGCCCGTCAAATCAATTTCTTTGCCGTTAATATAAAAATCGCGTCGGGCCCACCCGTTTACATTGGTAACCTTGCTGCTTACAGTTCGGATACCGAAGGTAATATTTTTAGTTTGAGAAGTGCGCCCACCCTGCGTAAATGAAATTTGCAGGTTATAGAGGTTGGGTCTTCCATATCCATTTGGCCACCAAAGCCTCGGATTTTTAATTTTTAGGGCATCTATATTTTTAGGAGTGAGATGAATGGTTTTTTTCTGGCCGCCTTGCAGGTTTTCACGCTGAGTGTATTGAATTGATTTACCTGAAAAGTTTTTGGGTTTGATACGGATTTTGATCTTTCCCTGCTGCCGATGTGAGGTATGGTTGGATAATTTCATGCTGATATCCAGGTTCGCACGACTGGTATCCGGCAAGTTGGGTAATGTGGTAACTATATGCGGCGTATCTATCGTTACGGAGCCGCTGCTGCTGAGAAACACCGGCTGCCAGATTCCCATTTCACGATCTCGCACGGCCGGCATCCAGTCCCAGCCCACCGAACAGAGCATCGTTACATTTTTTCCTATATCACCCGTCGGGCCGCCATTGGAATAAAATGGCCCCAGTGCTTTGAGTTGCGGGTGTGAGGGATGACCCGGGTAATCGAGTGGATAAATTTTTACGGCCAGGTAATTTTTTTGATCGTGGTGAATGTAATTGGTTACATCAAACCTGTATTGCCGAAACATGCCCACCATATCGGTTGAATC
>DASQZL010000270.1:0-2655 GCA_035638715.1 Balneolaceae bacterium | reverse complement strand
ACCAGTTATGTGCCGGTATGGTTGAAGCAGGACCAGCTGCACATTGCCAAACAGCAAATTCCGAGTAGCCTCAAACATGAATTGGTTCATGTATTAGCCAAACAATTTGGCAATAAATTATTCAATGCCAGCTGGAGTATTGGCTTGGTTGAAGGACTTGCTGTGGCGATTTCGGGTCATGAGTCGCCTGTGGCAACAATTAACCAAATTGTTAAATCTGAAAAACCTTATCCAACCGCCCGGCAGATGAAACAGGCATTTTCACCTTGGGGTTTTTACGGCGGTCGTTCTGCAGTAAACTACACCCAAAGTGGATCATTTGTTCAGTATTTACTGCAAAATTACCCGATCAAAGATTTTAAGCATGCCTACCGAACGGGAGATATCAGCCAAGCCTACCCGGTGCCATTTAAAAAACTGGTGGCCGGCTGGCACAGTGCGCTGGATACTGTCAAAGTGGATTCAACCGCAAAAAAGGCAGCAGCCATGCTGTATAGCATTCCCTCGCTTTTTCAGCAAAAATGTCCCCATGTACAATCGGCCTTCGCCCGGCATTGGGATCAATTTCACTATTTTATGGCTATCAAGGATACGGCGAAGGCCCTTACTCACTTGAATGAGGCCATTCAACATATCCCCGATAATCACCACCCTGCACCGATTGAAAGCCAATGGGCCTATCTTAATTTAAAGACGGGGCATGACCGGAAGGTACGTCGCCAAGCCAGCCTGAGCGATACAACCAGCGATGTTTTGATGCTTTACGCAGATGCTTTTGCCATGAATGGAGAAAGCCGGATAGCCAATAAATATGTGGATAAAGCAGCTCATTTACTCCTTGAAAAGCCGGACTCGACCTTGCAACAAGCCCTATACACGCGCGAGCACCAAAGACTATGGAAATATTATCGTGCAATGATTTATCATCATAAAACAGTAAGCGACTCTGTGTTCAATACGCTTGATTCGCATACACGCGTACGGGCCATTCAACAGGCCATAGAACAGCAAAATTGGAATCGAATGGAACGCTATGCTTCCGTTGATCTTACGCACAAAATTCATACTTATAACTTTGATACCTACCTTCATTTAATTGAATGGCTGGCTTATGAAGGAAATATATCTGCCGCCAAACGTTGGAGTAAGAAAGTACAACAATTGCCTTTACGGGCACGCTATCGCCAGAGACTTGGTGAAGCAAAACAGTGGATAGATTTTCTTGATGACAAAAAATCAAATTTTAACATAAAAATGTTATAATCTACGTAAAATTATTTATATGTTACGAGATCAAATTTTTCATCATGACCCTGATTAGAGCATATAAATATTAATTTTAGATTAGATTTAAATCAATAAAGTATTTATTTCAATTAATATGAACGTTCTAAAAACTAAAAAAGTTAATAATATTTAATCAAAGTGACTGAGAAACGTCAAAGAAACGCGAAATATTAATATCCTTTTAATATCAACAATTTACTTGCATAAGCAATTTTATTGGCTTAGATTCGAAAATTGGAATAACAGCAAGATTAATATTAGTCATTTGAGTTTTTACATTAAATAAATGCGAGATATCAATTGTCGTTTAATTAAATACTAATAAAAAGTTACAATTATGAAAAAGTTGATACCACTATCATTAATATGTCTGTTTCTTATGGGAATAGGGACAGCGCAGGCGCAAACTGCCCAACAACCGTTGGGATTTAAATTGATGTATGGCCAACAATCCTACAGGGGAGACTTGGGCAACGAAATATTCCAGTATACCGGCAATGATCCGTTAGTTGGTGTGGGAATGTCTGCATATCTTAATCGGTATTTTGGGGTTGCCTTAGAGGCACAGTACCTACCATTGGATAAAAAGAATGGTCCGGGTGATGCGGTTTTTAAGAAGCGTAATACCTATTTTAAAACCGACGATTTTAATATGAACCTGACGTTGCATATAAAGCCTTTTAAGACGCGGCTGAATCCCTACGCAGCCATTGGTGTTGGAGGCAATTTCTTAAAAGCCAAGGACAACATTACGAAAAAAGATCATCATTTTATGTTTACCCTTCCTTTTGGGGCCGGTATCAATTATAAAATAAATTCACTTTTAATGCTTAATGTTGAGGCGATCTATCATCGCGGCTTCAATGACTGGAAGATCGACCATTATCCCATGCCCAACAGCAAGGCCACTCAATATGCTATAAACCATGAACCTCAACACAATTTCAACAGGAATATTGATGGCAAGAATCATGATGATTTCTTCACCACATCTGTCGGTCTTGTATTTAACTTTGGTGGTGGTAAAAGCAAAAAAAGTATTCAGGAACGCATGTTAGAACAATCCATGAAAAACCTGAAAGCAGCACAAAATGCTTCGGACCAGGCTTCCAATACACTTCAACAGGCCCAGCAACTGAATGATAAGACCCTTGCAGCTTTAGACTCTTTAAAAGCAGCAAGACATCAAAGTCAACAAAAGGCCCAGGAACTGAAATCAGAATTGGGAGAAATCGTTAATAATGTTCAGTTCGCTTTTGACAAGTCCAATATTATTGATCCGGCCAAAAAAGAGCTGAATTCATTGGCTAATATCTTGAATCACTTCCCAAGCTTAAACGTCAATATTGCCGGACATGCTGACAAGCG
>DASQZL010000269.1:0-7083 GCA_035638715.1 Balneolaceae bacterium | reverse complement strand
TTACACCCGGCATTTACTGGAAGAGCTGCCCCTGCCTGCGCTGTTATATAATAACCCTTCGCTGACGAAAGTGGCGTTTCAGCTGGAACCCCTGAGGGATCTGTTGCAGCACCCCGGGATTGCCGGGTTCAAGGATAGCTCCGGGGACCTGGTCTATTTCCATAAGCTGAAAAAGATGGCCGATTCCCGCGATATCCCCCTGTTTGTTGGCCCGGAGGAGCTGCTGATGGACGTTTTGGTCATGGGGGGCGCCGGGGGCGTTCCCGGCGGGGCTAATATTTTTCCGTCGCTGTATGTTGATTTATTTGATAGCGTCAAAGCCGGGGACATTAGCCGGGGAAGAACCCTGCACCAAAAAATCATGCAATTGAGTGAAACCGTCTACGGCATGACGGCCTACGGGTCCAGTGATATTACAGGGGGAATAAAAGCGGCGCTCTCGCTGCTGGATGTCTGCGGCAGCCACGTGTCTGCCCCCCTGCAGAATGTCAGCAGGGAAAGAGCCCGGCTGATCGAAGCATTTATTACTAAACAAACGAGCGACGATGAATGATGAATTTATAATCGGCTGCGACGTGGGCACCGGATCCGTCCGGGCCGGATTATTTAATAAAAATGGCCGGATGCTTGCAATGGCGACACATGATATATCAGTCTGGCGTCCTCAGCAAGACTTTGTTGAACAATCATCAGAAAATATTTGGAACGCTTGTTGCAAGTGCGTTAAAAGCATAGTCAAAGATGCAGAGATAAATCCCCAAAATATCAAGGGTATGGGTTTTGATGCCACTTGTTCATTAGTAGTTTTAGATGAGAACGATCAGTCTTTATCTGTAAGCCCCACTGATAGGGATGAACGTAACATTATTGTTTGGATGGATCATCGGGCGAAAAATCAAGCCAAACAAATTAATAAAATTGACCATGAGGTCCTCAAATATGTAGGCAACAGGATTAGCCCTGAAATGCAGATCCCAAAACTTTTGTGGTTAAAAAAGCATAGGCCGGATACTTGGAATAAGGCAGGAAAGTTCTTGGATTTAGCTGATTTTATGGTGCTTCGCGCTACTGGTAAAGATATACGATCACTGTGTACTACAACATGCAAATGGACCTATCTTGGTCATGGCCAATCTGCTACCAAATCCGATGTAGATGCATGGAGTGATTCATTTTTCGTTCAAGTTGGTCTGAAGGATTTGGTTGAAGAGGAATACAAGCGAATAGGAAGAAACGTTCAACCCGTTGGAGAAGCTGTGGGAGAGGGGCTTTCCCCGAAAGCGGCGAATGAATTAGAGTTAATAGCAGGTACTCCCGTAAGCGTCGGAATGATTGATGCTCATGCCGGAGGTTTAGGACTTCTTGGAATGCAGCTTAACGAGCAGCCAATCAATTTTGAAACACGATTAGCTTTAATTGGAGGAACTTCGAGTTGCCACATGGTGGTTTCTAATCAACCTCGCTTTATCGAAGGTGTATGGGGACCGTACTATTCGGCTATGATCCCTGGTATGTGGCTGAATGAGGGAGGACAATCGGCTACTGGTGCACTTATTGATCACATCATATTTTCATCAGATCATGCCGACAAACTTCGCGAAAAAGCCGATAATAAAAATACGACGGTTTATCAGTTGTTAAATAAACGAGTGAATCAACTTACCAAGCAACAAAATAAAGCTCACCCCGACTTTTTAACCAAGGATTTGCATGTATTACCTTATTTTCACGGTAATCGTTCACCACGTGCCAATCCATCCCTTGTCGGCAGTATTTGTGGACTAAGGCTGTCATCAACCTTAGATGACTTGGCTGTGTTATATCTGGCCACCATTCAAGCGATTGCTTACGGGACCCGCCATATTATTGAAGCATTAGATAATCACGGATATTCCATTGATACTATTATAGCTACTGGTGGCGGTACTAAAAACAATGTGTTCTTAAAACAACATGCCAATATTTGCAATTGTAAATTAATACTGCCGGAAGAGCGGGAAGCCGTATTATTGGGGAGTGCAGTATTGGCAGCAGTGGCTTCAGGCGTTTATCCCAACATATTAAGTGCTATGAAGAAAATGAATCATTCGGGTACTATTATCGAACCCAAGCAAGGCATAACAAGTGATTATCATCATGCAAAATACCGAGTATTTAAAAAAATGTATCAGGATGAAATATCGTATTCCAAGCAAATGAATACATTTGTGTAAAAAAATTTAATTCAGGACCGAGAACTGAAAAACAAATAGGAAATCGAATATACAATTAAACCAAAGTGATAATGGATAATAATCTTGATAGATCATCTGGTAACAAACGCACAATTGGAACTATGCCAAAAGTTGGAATTAGGCCGATTATTGACGGTCGCCGAAAAGGAATAAGAGAATCGCTGGAAGGAAAAACTATGCAGATGGCTCGAAACGTATCTGCGCTAATTTCAAAAAATATCAGACATGCTAATGGGCTACCTGTCGAATGCGTTATAGCTGACAGTTGCATTGGGGGTGTTGGAGAAGCGGCAAAGGCTGCGGAAAAGTTTGACAGAGAGGGGGTGGGAGTTTCGCTTAGCGTCACCCCTTGTTGGGCTTATGGGGCCGAGACGATGGATATGCATCCCTGGCGACCCAAAGCAATTTGGGGATTTAATGGAAGTGAGCGACCGGGTGCCGTATACTTAGCTGCTACAAAAGCTGCCCATGATCAAAAAGGTCTTCCCGTATTTAGCATTTACGGTCGTAACGTTCGGGAGGCCGATAATAATTCAATTCCCGACGACGTACAAGAAAAAATTCTACGTTTTGTAAAAGCGGGATTAGCTGTAGCTTTCATTCATGGAAAATCATATCTCTCAATCGGTTCAGTTTCAATGGGTATCGGTGGGTCCATGATTCGTCGGGATTTCTTTGAAGATTACTTGGGTATGCGTTGTGAATCCGTTGATATGTCTGAAATTACACGACGTATCGAAGAGGAAATTTATGATAAAGAGGAGTTTGGACGGGCATTTGAATGGGTAAGAGAGCATTGTTCAGAAGGCGAAGATATTAACAAAGACTCCATGCAATTTGATCGAAAGCAGAAAGACCAAAACTGGCAGACGGTCGTTAAAATGACGTTAATTATGCGTGATTTAATGGTAGGAAATCCCAAGCTTAAAGAAATAAATTTTGAGGAGGAAGCAATGGGGCATAATGCTGTTGCGGCTGGATTCCAGGGGCAGCGTCAGTGGACGGACCATTTTCCCAATGGAGATTTTTCGGAGGCGATCCTAAATTCCTCCTTTGATTGGAATGGCATACGCCAGCCTTTTATCATGGCGACTGAAAATGATACACTTAATGCTATCAGTATGCTTTTGGGACATTTGTTGACTAATTCTGCTCAGATATTTGGGGATATTAGAACCTACTGGAGTCCTCAAGCAATCAAGCGGATTAGCGGCTACGAGCTTGAGGGACGTGCAGCTCAAGGCATTATTCATTTTTTAAATTCTGGTTCTGCAGCGTTGGATGGGACGGGCCGGCAAACGACTGCAGAGGGTAACCCAATAATGAAACCTTACTGGGATATTACGGCGGAAGAAGCTAATGCTTGTTTGGAGGCTACGGAGTGGTGTCCAGCCAACCTTGAATACTTCAGAGGTGGTGGATTTTCCTCACAGTTCGTAACGAGGGGAGGGATGCCCGTAACTATGAGTCGAATTAATATAATTAAAGGGCTGGGACCGGTTTTACAATTGGCGGAAGGATACACGGTAGATTTGCCTCAGGATCTTCATGAAATGCTCAACCGCCGAACAGATCCAACTTGGCCAACAACGTGGTTTGTGCCAAGATTAACAGGCGATAATGTATTCAAAGATGTGTATTCAGTAATGAACAATTGGGGGGCTAATCATGGGGTTTTAAGCCATGGACATGTCGGTGACGCTTTCATTACCGTGGCTTCGATACTTCGTATCCCTGTGACTATGCACAATGTTCCTCGGGAACGCATCTTTCGCCCAAGTGCATGGGGAGCTTTTGGGACAAAAGACTTGGAGCATGCCGATTTTAACGCTTGCCAAAATTTTGGGCCACTACATAAAAATATGTAGTTTTGCGTTATAAATAGAGTCTACAAGCAGTTTTTCGAATGCTATATTATTTGAAGAGTATTTAAGTCTTATTTTAGTGTGTTTCTTTAAATTATTTGCCGTAACCGCGTGTACATCTCTCTCACGTATAAGCATTTATTAAAAATTAACCAACGTAAAGTAACAGGTGGCCAAGGTATCCCAGACCCTGCTTATTTCTTTTTTCGTCAGATAATCAATCTAATCTCTATGTATCTAAATTGTTCAAGTGCTTCCTCCAAAATAACTGTAAAAATGGGATTTAAACCTTAGAGTTAAGTCTTTGTTAAATTTTTCTCTTTGCGGTTTACCCATTCAGTTGTTAGAATGTAACAAATCTAAAGTTGGTTAGGATACAATTACATATTCAGATTGAAACGATCACCGCACAAAAAGCTATCGACAATACTTTTCTCCAGGAGTCTGTTACAGAAGCAGGCTTCGAGCAGTCCCGCCAGCGCTTGCTTCGGCTTCTGACCCACGCCGATGCCGTGGACCAGGGAGAATCCGAAGAGCACCTGAAAAACCTGATTAAACCCTTTTTGTGTAGTATCAACTTTGGCGAAGAGTACTTTATTAATACCAAAGAACGCCAGGATCTGGCCATCCATAACGGTAAGACCGGCAAATCCTCTGTTGGCGTAATCATCGAGGCGAAACGCTCTTCCAACAAATCCGAAATGATTACCGGTGAAGATATAAACCGGAAAGCTTTCCACGAGGCTATACTATATTACCTACGGGAGCGCATCGAAAATGGGAATGAAGATATTAAGCATCTGATTATTACGGATGTCCATAACTGGTATATCTTCGATGCCCAGGATTTTGAGCGGTATATTTATGAGTCTAAGAAATTAACCGGTTGGTACAAGGAATGGAGCCGGGGCCTGAAAGTAAGTTCCCGCACGCTGTTTGTATATGATCACCTGTCCAAATTTGTAAGCGAATTAGATGCCGGTATTAAGGTGACCAAAATCAATATTAACGATTATAGGAGCCTCTTGGCAAGGGATGAACTAAGCCGTAACGAGCAAAAGAGACTGGTCCCGTTGATAAGCTTTTTACGCCTATTCACTTGCTGAAAGGAGCCATTTGCCAGCGATAGCAACGAGCTCAATAAGGGGTTTTACCGGGAGCTGCTCTATACCAAGGGGCTCAAAGAATACGAAGAGAAAGTTACGCACATGTCTTGACGAAGAGAATCGCCAATATGGTTCCCTTATTGAAAATACCATTACCCAGCTTGAAAGCCTGAACGTGCTTTCCCGGCTTCAAAACCGGTCGGAGTTTGGGGCCGATGAAGAGGAGCAGCTATTCAATGTGGCGATCCAGCTACTGATTACCTGGATTAACCGGATTCTGTTTTTAAAATTGCTGGAAGCCCAACTGTATAAGTACCACCGGGAGGACGAGCGGTTCGGGTTTTTAAGTTTCGAAGAGATTGAAGAATACAACGGACTCAATAAGCTATTTTTCCAGGTATTGGCCGTTTCCTATGAAGATCGTTCGGAGCGCATCAACTAACACGTTGGCCACATCCCATATCTAAACAGTTCCTTATTTGATGTTGCAGATATTGAGCAACATGGGATCCGTATTTCTGAACTTGAGGATGGGCAAAATAAGCAACCGGGACGGGCAACCTTTGAAAGGCGAAAAACTGTCGGCCCTCGAATACCTGCTTCGTTTTCTGGATGCCTAAAGCTTTAATACCGAAGGCACGGCCGAAGTACAGAAAGAGGCCAAGACGCTTATTAATGCATCGGTGCTGTGACGTATTTTGAGAAGATTAACGGCTATAAAGACGGCTCCTTTTTTACGCCGGGATATATTACCGAGTATATGTGTCACGAAACTATTCGCGGGGCCGTGGTGCAGAAATTAAATGAGGCCTATAAGGAATGGAATAGCGAAACCATTGATGAGGTGGCCGGAAAATAGCCCGACATGAAGTTCCGAATCCGGATCGCAACCTTGGCTTAGCCTCTGGCTCGCATGAATGAAAGTATTGATTTTGCCATGGCTATCTGGTTCGTTTGCAAGGTCATTAATATAAAACGACCTTGTGATCGAACCAAATATAACCGTTTATTAATTTAAATGCGATGTAATGATCTCATTTCCACCGCAAAGCCCTTTTTCACCGTTTCTGGTAAACTTCATATTCATAGGGTTTCAGCGTGATGTCGCTGCCGGGATGGATCGACTTTTGGGAAAAGGCATCCACCCATGATTTATTTTCTACCGTTTTGGGCAGCGCGTAGCGGACCGTCATGTTGCGAAGATTTGAAAGCACAAACACTTCCTTGCTGCCCAGGGTCTTTGTAAAAGCGCACACATCATGATTGCTGTAGGACGTCAGTTTGCCCCGCCGGATGGCCTCCGAGCGGTTTCGCAGGGCGATGATTTTCTTGTATGATTGCTCAATATTGGAATAGGCCGACCAGTTGATATTCTTTCCGGTAAAGGGAAATTTTAACGGGTAGGTCTTGCCAATTTCCTGCCCGTTATAAATGAAGGGCACGCCTTTCATGTAGGCCACGACCACAAAGGCCGCCAGCGATCCTTTTCGCCCGCCAAAAATTTTCAAGGCGGTCCCGTCTGAGCTATTGACGTCGTGGTTGGTCAGGTAGCGGACTACCCGCTGACTGTCCGCCGCATCGCGGTACTCCTTTTGGTTCAGGCTATCGATGGACGTCACACTTCTGCCTTTGTTATAGATGGCCTTGAGATTCCCGTAAAAAGAAAAGCCGAAGATATAATTGAAGCCGGCTTTGAACAGTTTGGGATTCCCGCTTTCGGCCAGCATCAGTAATAGATGCCCGGTTTGCGTGCGCAGGTCATGAATGGCCGTTTTCCAGAAACTGAAGGGCGGGCCATCGGCATAGTCGCACCGGAACCCATCGATATTGGCTTTGTAAACCCAGTATTTCATGGCCTTGATCATGGCCTGGCGCATC
>DASQZL010000268.1:0-2016 GCA_035638715.1 Balneolaceae bacterium | reverse complement strand
CGTAATCGGGTGCTTAATTTTGACTCGCCTAAAGTTATGGGAATTCTTAATGTTACCCCGGATTCCTTTTCTGACGGCGGAGAATATAATGATCCCACTTCGGCACTTGGTCGAATTGGGTTAATGATTTCTCAAGGCGCTACAATTATTGATATTGGGGGCGAGTCGACCCGCCCGGGCTCCGAGCCCGTTTCCGAGCAGGAAGAATTAGAGCGTGTTGTACCCGTCCTGGAAAAAGCCATACCGCAATTTCCGGATACCTTTTTTTCTATTGATACTACTAAATTTGCCGTCGCAGAGAAAGCGCTGCAGCTGGGGGTTCATTTCGTCAATGATGTTAGCGGTCTGAAAAAGGAGCCTCGCCTGGCGGGTTTATGTACGAAATATAATGCAGCTTACATCCTTATGCATTCACAGGGCCGACCAAAAACGATGCAGGATAACCCCACCTATGATGATGTAATGGCTGATATAAATTCTTTTTTTAAAGAGAAAGTGGCGATTGCTAAACAAACCGGACTTCAGTCCATTATCGTCGATCCCGGAATCGGTTTCGGTAAAACCCTGGACCATAATATTCGTATTTTAAAAAATCTTGAGGAATTCAAAAATTTGGGATATCCTTTATTAATTGGTGCTTCCCGCAAGAAAATGATCGGAGAGCTGTTAAATGGTCGGGAGACTTCAGGTCGGCTTATTGGCACAATCGCTGTTCATTATCATGCCATGTTGAAAGGAGCGAATATTATTCGCGTGCACGATGTAAAAGAGGCTTATGATTCAGTTTTGGTTTATAATGCCTTAAAGAAGTAATTTTGATACCGGAAATGAAGTATCAGATTCTTAAATTATAGCTTCTGGTATCTGAAGACGCCGGACGTTCTATTTATTAAAAGAATAACAAATCACACGACGAAGCCGTGATTTCCATCTGGTTTTTACGATTTGGCATACGGGACCTGGTTGAAGTCCTGATCATTGCCACGGCAATTTATTATTTATATCGTGCTATGCGGGGGACCTTTGCCATTCAGGCGGCGCTGGGGCTGGTTTTCCTGCTTATCATAAATGCCATCGTGAGTGCACTGGGATTAACGACTATTAATTTTATTCTCAATCGTATTCTGGATGTTGGGGTGTTAGCCGTTTTTATTATTTTCCAGCCCGAAATTCGAAAATTATTATATCGATTAGGCCGGAACACCATTCTTGGTCGCTTTTTTATGCGTTCGGGCTCCGAAACTACTATTGATGAGGTGGTTGATGCGGTTCGCAGCATGTCTCGAAGCAAAACCGGTGCACTGATCGTTTTCGGTCGCTCAGCGACCTTGCAGGATCTCGTCGATCGCGGAGTGAAGCTGGATGCCCGCGTTAACAGCTCGCTGTTGCAAACGATTTTTTACAAAAATACCCCCCTGCATGACGGGGCTGTCATCATCCGCAACGATCGTATTGTAGCCGCCAGCTGCTACTTGCCCATTTCGCAAAATCCCAATATTTCCTCCGTCTTTGGCACCCGCCACCGGGCAGCGGTAGGTGTCACTGAAACAAATAATGTATTTGTGGTCGTTGTTTCAGAGGAAACCGGACGCATTTCTATTGCCCGGGATGGTTCACTTACCAGCGGACTGACCATTCAAAAACTACGTAGAGAGATGCAAGATACGCTTAGTGAACAACAAGTGACCGATGAGAGCACCACGTTTTCTTCACAATCCGAGCTCAATTTGGGGTGATTATATTGTTAGCATAACTTAGAGTGGTCAATCCGTGATTGTTATGAAGGAGCTCTGCTTCTGAGCATGTATGCCACGGCGTTCGAGGGTAGTATTAATTTATGGTTTATGGGTGCGCCCCGGCCCTTGCAGGCAGATGGTTTGTTCTCTTGGCGGAGAGCAGAGCGCTGGCGGGGCTTTTATTTTAGTTATGGTTTATGCTTCTGGTGAAACATATTTTGTTTTATTTATCACTGTACCAGTCGGTCAGATGTAGTCCACCTCCAAGGTGGACTACATC
>DASQZL010000267.1:0-2894 GCA_035638715.1 Balneolaceae bacterium | reverse complement strand
CCGGATCTGATCGTTACTTCCCTGAATAAGAAAATAAATCTTTACCTGAATGATGGAAAAGGGCATTTCCATCTGGATAAAAAAAGTGGCTTGGGTGCGAGCCATGGTGCAACCAGTATAGCTCTGGCCGATATAAACGGTGATGGAAATCTTGATTTATATATCACAAACTATCGAAAAAGATCGGCCAGAGACGTGTTCCCCCCCAGACAATTGGGGCTGAAAAATACCACCATAAAAAAAGCCAATGGGACTTTTAGGCTCAAACCTCGTTTTAAACCCTATTATACTATTCTGCGTACCAAGAAAGGACAGTCTTTCCGCCGTAAAATAGGCAGGAAAGATGAGCTGTTTATAAATCAGGGCGGGAAAGGGAAGAATTGGGGTGGTTTTCGAAAAGTAAAAAACTTGAAAAAACATTTTTTGAGTTCTAAAGGAAAGCCAATGGGATTAAAACCATACTGGGGATTGACGGCAAAATTCTATGATATCAACGGGGACGGTCGCCCTGATTTATATGTTTGCAATGACTATTGGACGCCCGACCGTGTTTGGCTTAATCAGGGAAACGGGGTATTTAAGGCGCTTGGAACCAAGAATCTTCGTAATTTTACCTATTCATCCATGTCGGTAGCGTTTTCCGACATCAACGCAGATGGGCGGCCTGATTTTTTTGTTTCGGGCATGCTCAGTCCGGTTCATCAGCGGCGCCTGCGCCAGTCCAGTTCTGAAGGTTTCGCTTCCGGACCCGGCGCTTTTTTAAAACGTCCCCAGTATAACCGGAATTCGCTCTACTTAAATCGCGGGGATAGCACTTTTGCAGAAATTGCCAACTACAGCGGAGTGGCTGCCAGCGGGTGGTCATGGGCCAGCAAATTTATGGATGTTAATCTTGATGGTTACCCGGACTTAATTGTCAACACCGGAGACTGGTTCGACCTGCTGGATATGGATACACAATATCATACCAGGCAGGAAATCATCAATGGATCGATGAAGAATGAAAATTATCTGTTTCAGTTTCCACCTTTGAAGCTGGTTAATAAAGTCTATCGTAATAACGGAAATTTATCATTTTCCAACGAAAGCAAGAATTGGGGATTTCATGACAAAGATGTTTCACAAGGCATGGCAACAGCCGATTTGGATAATGACGGCGACCTCGATATTGTCGATAACCGGCTGAAGCAAACGGCTGCCATATATGAAAACACGACTTCGGCACCTCGTATTGAGATTCGGCTGAAAGGTCAGCCCCCAAATACGCAGGCTATTGGGACTAAATTGAAATTAACAGGGGGAAAAGTCCCTCAACAACGACAAGTCACTTCCGGCGGCGGGTATGAATCGGGTTCTGCTCCGGATGAGATGTTTGCGGCCAATGGTTCATCTCCCTTTTATCATTTGACGGTCCGCTGGCCGAATGGTTCAGTAACGCGGTTGGACAGCATCAAAGCCAACCGGATGTACGAAATTGATGAGCCCGCTTCGGGTGGTGGTAATAGTCAACGGCATTCCAAAATGGCAAATAAGGAAACTCATCATACCTTATTTCAAAATGTTTCGGGAAAAATTTCCTATAGCCATCATGAAGATCCCTATCCTGATTTCAAGGTTCAGGCATTGCTACCGGAACGGCTAAGTCAGGAGGGACCGGGGGTGGGCTGGATTGATTATAATGGCGACGGTAATGAGGATTTATGGATTACTTCCGGGAAGGGAGGAAAAACCGGCATTTTCAAAAATACCGGCAATGGAAAGTTTAAGCACATATCATTACCCGGAATAAGTCATACGGCACCGGGCGATCAAACATCTATTGTCGGATGGAATACCCAAAAGTCAACATATGTTGTCATCGGCAATGCCAATTTTGAACAAAAAAATGCCCGGGTTCCTTCAGCGCACATATATAAAATTAACTCTTCGAATCATGTAAGTAAGCAATTGATTCCGGGAATTCCCTCCACGACCGGGCCGGTGGCTGCTGCCGATTATGATGGTGACGGGACGGTTGATTTGTTTATCGGCGGACGATTTTTGCCCTATTTTTACCCCGAGGATGCCACTTCCCGGTTATTTAAAAATGAATCCGGCCATTTTGTGCTTGATAAAGCGAATGCGGATACGTTCAAAAAAGTCGGAATGGTAACTTCCGCCGTATTCTGTGATATCAATGAAGATGGAGAACCGGATCTCATATTGGCAACCGAATGGGGACCGATTAAAATATTTATTAATAAAAATGGCATTTTTCATGATGAAACTAAAAAGTGGGGGCTAAATAAATACGATGGTTGGTGGAAGGGGCTTGCCGTTGGTGATTTTAATAATGACGGGAAAATGGATATTGTGGCAACAAATATCGGTACCAATAATAGTTATAGGTCTGAATTAACAAAAAATCATCCGCTGCGGATGTACTATGGAGATTTAAATGGGAACCACCATGTTGATATTATTGAAAGTTACTATGACTCAACCCTGCAGGGATATGTTCCGCGTCGCAGAGCCTATGCATTTAAATCAGCCGCGCCATCTGTTGTTCAGAACATATCTTCCAATAAACAATTTGCCCATTCAACCTTATACGATCTTTTAGGGGATAATCTGAACCTAATACATTATAAAAAGGTAAACACGCTGAAAAGTATGGTCTTCATAAACAAGGGTGGACATTTTAGTGCACATCCCTTGCCTCAAAAGGCACAGCTGAGTCCGGCTTTTTACGCCGGAGTGGCCGATGTCAATAATGACGGCAATGAAGATATCTTTTTAAGCCAAAATTTTTCTGCCCTGCCAAATGAAACTCCTCACATGAACGCCGGGCGGGGATTATGGCTCGAAGGCGATGGCAACGGCCATTTTAAAGCTGTATCAGGTAACAGCTCGGG
>DASQZL010000266.1:0-7904 GCA_035638715.1 Balneolaceae bacterium | reverse complement strand
ACTTGCCAATAGTGGCATATTGGGAGCCGCCGCCCTGCATTACGATTTTCAAAAAAACAGGTAGTTTCATCACGGGCCTGGCTTAAGCTGATCTGTTTAAATTTCCATTCTGCCCGGTTAAATTAGTCGTCCATCTCATCCCAGCGGTTTTTGCTATCTGGCAACAATTTTTAAAAATCAAACGGTCATCTGTAAAAACTTAAGCTGCAACGCCTTCGCCCAAAAAACAGGAAAAGTATGAATTAACAATGCCGGGAATAGCAAAAATTTTTTTGAGTTTAAAAAAATAATTGATTAACATAATAAGTAATCATTAAAGAGAAAATTCAAGAGAGGTCGTAATCGCTTACAAGTCCATTCCATTTTGCAAGGGAGATTACTAAGTAGTTCACACTTCTCTGATTAACCAAATAACTAAAAGGGAGTCAGTATGTATAGATTATCATGGTACGGATTCGTGTATCGTTTTTTGACAACAATTGCGATGTGCAGCGCTTTTTTACTACTAATTTTGCCTATCAGTACGTTGCAGGCCCAGAATTCTATTAATGTGTCGGGTACAGTTCAGGATGCATCGAGCGGGAACGCCTTGCCAGGTGTTAACATTAGCGTGAAAGGGACAACGACAGGCACAACGACGGATCAAAATGGGGCATATCAATTAAGTGTACCCAGCCCGAGTGATACGCTTGTATTCTCTTACATTGGTTATGCGACCAAAGCCATTCCCGTTAATGGTCGATCTAAAATCAATGTAAGTTTGTCTCCTACACAAATAAGTGGACAGCAGCTTGTTGTTGTAGGCTACAGTACTGAAAAATCAGCTAATATAACCGGTTCTGTTTCTGAAGTGAATGTTAAAGATTTGACCCAGCAAGCTACTGCAAGTGCAACCGATGCGCTGCAGGGACAGGCTTCAGGGGTCACCGTGGTCACTTCCGGTCAACCCGGAGAAGCCCCCAATATTACAATACGGGGTGAAAATACCTTTGGGAATAATTCCCCTCTTTATATTGTCGATGGCGTGCCAACGACCGATATCAGCAATCTGAATCAGGATGATATCGCCTCCATGAACGTCTTAAAGGATGCTGCCGCTGCTTCTATTTATGGAGCGCGGGCATCAAATGGCGTTATTGTCATTACAACAAAGCAGGGATCGGGAAATATAAAAGTTGATTATAGTGCATACGGGGGCTTTGAGGTACCACCTCAGGGAAATGTTTGGAATATGGCTAATTCTAAAGAACAGGCACAGATCCAATGGAACGCAACAAAGAATTCAGGTGGAGATGTTTCCACATTAGTACAGTTTTATGATCCCGCAAATCCTAATCAGCCGCGGCTGCCCGATTATATTAAACCCCCGGGAAAAATGGAAGGTGATCCGGCTGTTGACCCGAGTAAATATTATCTCGACCCCAATTATACCGACCCCGCTGAGCTGAGTACTTTCTATCAAATCATAAGAGCAAGTAAAAAAGGGACTGACTGGTTTCATAAAGTATTTAAGCCGGGACCGACGACGAAACAAAATCTTACGGTGAGTGGCGGAGGTGATATGGGAAATTACCTGTTTTCTCTTAATTATCTGGACAACGAGGGAACGATCAAAAATCAGTATTTGAAGCGTTATTCTTTACGAGCCAATTCCAATTATAATGTTACCGACAATATCCAAGTTGGTGAAAATATTTCCTATTCTATTTCCGACAACCCACAAATAGCCAGCCAGACGGAGGCAGGGCCGATTGGTTACGCCATGCGGATGAACCCGATCATTCCGGTCTATGATATTATGGGAAATTATGCCGGAACAACAGCTCCTGGCCTGGGCAATGCTATAAATCCAGTTTCCATTGTGGACCGAAATCGTGCTACGGAAAATCGTTATAATCAGCTGTTCGGTAACATATTTGCCAAAGTAAACGTCTGGAAGAAGAGGGTGACGGTAAAAACGCTCTTTGGCGGCTCGGTCAACTCAGATTTTGCTCATAGTTTCCAATATCCTCAATATTCCCGAAATGAGAATACTACGATAAATCAATATAATCGCAGTTCTTCGGAAAGTTATAATTATACCTGGACCAATACGGCTACTTACCAACAAACGTTTAATGATGTACATAATGTGAAAGTCCTGTTGGGAATGGAGGCCTATAAGTTCTGGTATTCCACAGTAGGAGGGTCAACCCAGAGCTATTTTTCTTTTGACCCGAATTATGTCAATTTAAGCACCGGTTCCGGTACCAAGACGAACTTTAGTAGCCAAACAGAAAATACGCTATTTTCTTTATTCGGTAAGGTAAATTATAACTATAAGCAAATATACCTTGCCAGTGTAACTCTTCGCCATGATGGATCGTCCAAGTTTTTAAATCATCGATATGGATATTTCCCGGCAGGTAGTGTTGGATGGCGGATTAGTAAAGAGTCATTCTTTCCCAAGATTTCGTGGTTGAACAACCTGAAATTACGCGCCGGTTATGGAGTGATGGGAAATCAGTTGAATGTCAGTGTAAGCAATCCTTATACATTGTTTACCAGTGCTCCTCTCTCCTCATACTATGCAATTACTGGTAGCAATAGTAACAATTTGGAAGGATTTCAAAAAAATAGTATTGGAAATCCTAATGCCAAGTGGGAGAAAGATGTCAATATGGACATCGGTTTGGATGCCACCCTGCTTTCAGGGGGAGTCAGAATATCAGCAGATTACTATGTCAAAAGAATTAAAGATCTGCTGTATAACCCGTCGCTCCCGGGAACAGCCGGTGGTGCTGCCCCACCTTATGTAAATGTGGGAAGGATGAAAAATAATGGAGCAGATATTACCGTGAATGCCCAGCATAGTATTAATTCGGATATGCAAATTAATGCTAAGCTTACGGTCACCACCTACCACAATAAGATTGAAAGGATTGCTCAGGGCGTAAATTATTTCAGTCAGGAAGCACGCCGTTTCAACGGCCACTATATTGTGCGTAACCAAGTGGGCCACCCGGTCTCCGCTTTTTATGGATATAAGATCATAGGTTACTGGAATAGCCAATCTGAAATTAATAATGCAAATGCGCAAGCCCAAAAGGCAACAGGAGACCCTGCTGCCGTTTATCAGGACGGAGCCGGACTGGGACGTTTTCGTTACAAGGACGTCAATGGGGATGGACAAATTACCCCGGCGGACCGCACCTTTTTGGGCAACCCGAATCCGAATTTTACCTATGGAATTAACATCGGGTTCAATTACAAAAACATCGATCTAAATATGATCTGGTACGGTTCCGAGGGTAATGATATTTGGGATCAGGTGAAATGGTATCATGACTTTTCCGACAACTTTCTGGGAGGGAAAAGTAAAGCCCTTTTATATAATTCCTGGACGCCAAATAATCATAACGCGGCATTACCGATTAATGAAACCACGCAGACGCTTAGTAATAATGAAGTGCCCAACTCTTACTTCGTTCAGAATGGATCTTATTTGAGGCTCAAAAATATTCAGATAGGTTACACGCTTCCCAAAAAATATTTGAATCGATTCAATATTCAGAAAGTGCGGTTCTATATTCAGGCGTCTAATCTCTTAACGATCACACCTTATCCCGGTATCGATCCCTCAGTGGGTTACTTCCCCGGTACAGGTGGTGGTACTTCAACCTCTTTTGGCATTGATTCGGGCACCTATCCGACCATGCATAAATATCTTGTCGGAGTAGATCTTACGTTCTAATCGCACCCTTTTTAAAAATCAAAAATTCAGTACAATGAAAAAGTTAAAATTTTATTTTGTAGCAGTGATATTAATGGTCCTCGGGCTATTATTATATTCTTGTGATCCGGGAAATTTCCTGAAAGAACCCGCAAAGGGGGCATTATCCAATGCAACATTATCCAATAAAAAAGGCGTTCAGAAATTGCTGGTCGGTGCTTATGCAGCCTTACACCCGACGCAGATCGGCGCCGCCTCTGGCGTGCCGTGGTCTGTGAGTGCCGATAACTGGATATACGGATCGGTAGCCGGTGGAGAGGCTCACAAGGGAAGCACCAGTGGGGATCAGCCGCCGATCAATTCAATAGTAAATATGACCGTAAATTCCAGTAATGCCTTTTTGAATTACTATTGGGTGGCACTCTATGAAGGGGTTACGAGAAGTAATTCAGTGCTCAGTACATTGAAAAATGCTAATGATATGACGGATGCTGAGAAGACGGAAGTTGAGGCCGAAGCCCGGTTCCTGCGCGGACATTTTTATTTTTATCTGACGAAAATGTTCGGCAAGGTGCCCTGGATTGACCAGAATACAACAGATCTCAAACAACCGAATGATAGTCTGGTCTGGTCTCACATTGAAGCTGACTTCATGTTTGCTTACAATAATCTTCCGGCTACGCAGCCCCAGGTTGGGAAAGCTAATAAATGGGCGGCCGCTGCCTATCTGGGTAAAACATATGTATTTGAGAAAAAATGGCAGGAAGCAAAAAGCATCCTGGATAAAACTATAAACCAGGGAGTCAACTCTGCCGGGACACCTTACAAATTGGTTCATCTTTTTGAAGATAATTTTAGAGCAAGTACCGAAAATAACAGCGAAACCGTATTTTCTATCCAATATACGGCCAATGATGGTACCGGTAGTATTGCGAATTCCCGGCAGGGCGATATGCTTAACTATCCTTACGGCGGACCCACCACCTGTTGTGGCTTTTTTACTCCCAGTCAGGATCTGGTGAATTCATTCAAGACGAATGCCCAGGGGCTCCCTATGCCAGATTCTTATAATCAGTCGCCGATGGTTACAAGTGACCGAAATGTTCCGGCTGAGGCCCATTTTACTCCCTACCAGGGTAACCTGGATCCGCGATTGGACTGGACTGTCGGCCGGCGCGGTGTTCCTTTTCATGACTACGGTCCGAGTCCCGGTGCGCCATGGACACGCGATGAGAATTATGACGGTCCTTATCATGCCCTGAAACATATGTTTTGGAAGGCTACGGCGGATCAATATGAGGATCGTAATTCGTGGGCTCCGGGTACCGCAGTAAATTATCCCGTTATTCGATTTGCAGGGGTCATTTTACTGGATGCTGAAGCGGATGCAAACCTCGGGAATCTGAACGCTGCACGCCAGCTGGTTAACAGAGTCCGTGGTCGCGTAGCAGATGAAACGTATGGAGACGGCTGGGTTGATTATACGCTCAATGAGCCTTATGCCCTCGCCTCGGTTGGAAGTCAGTCTGCCATGACCAGTCTGAATGCAAATCCCGGCGACTGGGTGATCCGAACGGATAAACACGATACCTTCCAGCTTCTTAAAGCACCTGCCAGCGATCCAAATAACTGGCAAGAGTATAAAGATCCCAATTATAAAGTGAGCAGATATCCAGCCGGCTCTCCCGCTTTTGCAACGAAGCCTAAAGCCATTCAGGCTGTTCACTTCGAGGAAAAACTGGAGCTGGCACTGGAAGGACATCGATTCTTTGACCTGGTACGCTGGGGAGAAGCCAAACAAAAATTAGATGCTTATTACCAGTATGAAGGAAGTCAGCTTGGCTTTCCCGATGTTGCAGGAGCTTCTTATTCGACCAAGCATGATGTCTATCCTATTCCACAGCAGCAGATTGATCAGAGTGTGCAAAATGGGAAACAAACATTACAACAAAATCCAGGGTATTAACCCTGGGCACGATTATTTAACCCCTTATTTTTGAATCAAAAGAAGAGGCAACCCACTAAAACGGTGTTGCCTCTTTTAATTTAAGGGAATTTTGAATCTATTTTTTGTAGTTGCTGGTTCCCTTCTGCCACTGCCTAAAACTTTACGAATGATGGCAGCCCGTGGTCAAATTGCGGTTTATAAACTGTCATCGGATCCTTGACAACCGCGGCCGGTAGCCAATCCTCATCATCATACTTTATACTTTTCCATCCCTGCTTATCATTGGTATTGGTTTTCCAGTACGAATTGGAGCGTATGGTTTGAGTGCTGCCATCGGCATATTCAATCTTCAGAAAGATATTGACTGAGGCCGGTGATTTTCCGCTAAGCCAGCTCACCGCCTTTTTCTCTTTTGGTGGCAGATGATAATTTTCCACGCGGGCTGCAATCACATTTTTTGAGTGAGAATTCAGTAAATGGGTCACATCCCAATAATGGGAAAGGTTTAAATCTATGCCAAGTGATCCCTGCACTTTTGCAACAGTTTCCCCAACTTTATGGTTGTTTACGTATAAAGTAGCATAAGAGTTCGCCACCAATTGTAAATAGGCATGCTTTATTTTTTTATGCGAGTTAAGATGAAATGATTTGCGCAGATAGGTCTTGCGAATAGCATTGGATTTGGAAGCTCCGTAAGCAGCAATAAATTTACTGGAAATTTTATAAGAGCTGTCCCAAATATTTTTACTGAGCGAATTCGTAATATCTCCAAGGTAGAATTTTTGATAATTGAATAAGGTATCAATCAGATTGAGATTGGCTTTGCGGTTGGTTCGCAGCCACAAGGCATCAAATTCGGACTGCAGTTTTGCAGCTTTATTTTTTAAACGATTTCCCCAGTTGATGGCTTTTTCCTGATAAGGTTGACGGCTCTCTGAGGTTATATGATTATTCGCAATACGCTTCATCCAGTGGGCATATTTAATAGAATTTGCTGTCCAACCGGCCAATTTAGCAGCGTAGTTATAATAATCCAGTTCCTGATGATTTCTTTTCAGTTCCGGTTTGAGGGTTGAATCCATGCGTTGAATTGTATTGCTGATGCGCTTTATGTCTGTCGTTTCATTGAGAAGTGAAACATGGCTGGCATGTTTAAAATCTTTCAGCCGGTCGAAGGGTTGTTCCCAAACTTGCGAAAAATCAAGATCTTCGCTTAGGCGGTTGAGCAAATTTTCAATTCCGGCCAGCCGTGGACTGCTGCTTCCAAAGAAAAGCCGGTCAAAGCGAGTATCAATAGTGCTTTCATCGGCGCCCGACGGATTCCAGGCACATTCGGCATTATAGGCATAGCCCCGGTAGTTTAGTTCCCTGAAATTGGGGCCGCCCATATCACCCCAGCTGCTGGTAATAGAACCGATCGCTCCATTTTTGTATCCATCCATCACAAAGTTATAGGTATTGACCCATGCGGCGCTCTGATTCGGATAGAGCCGCCGCCAATTTGAAATACCCGGCTGAACAATAAACGGCTGGTTTATTCTATTATATACTTTAGTGGATGGAAAAGCGGCTCTTGCCCCGTAATGCCAGTCGGCGATGATTAAACTGTCGGGAAGTTGCGCAAGCATTTTTGGGTAATGCAGCATCATGTTGCTCGACATAATAACTTTTTTGCCGTGTGATTTTACAAAATCATATATTTTCCGATAGTAATTGGCCGTTACCGTAGCTATGCCGAGATGATTTACCGCGGCCTTGCTTGCCCCGCGGCCGACATCGAATGATTCGTCGCCGCCGATGTCAAAATATTTTGAATCGAACCAGGGGAGTATTTCGCCGGTGAGTTTTTTTACAAAGTTAAGACTCGAATCACTTTGCGTATCGAATGTATTGGAACCGGGATATTCGGCATACTTCCGAAATGGTTTCATATTCAGCATATTTTCCTGGTGTCCCAGTGTTTCAAAATAAGGGATGAACTTCACATGATATTTTTCCGCATAATTTTGTAGTTCGGCTACCTCCTTTTTAGTGAATCTCCCCCGGTTTTTTCCGATTTTGGGATAGTCCTTAAAGTGAATAATATCTTCTATATAAGGCAGGTAAGCATTCATCTTGTAACGGGCCATAAAACGAATGATTTTTTTGATATTTTTTTCGGTCGAGACCTGACCCCGGCTCATGTCATCGGATACGCCGCGAAATTTCATAGTCGGATAATCGCTGATGGAAATATCACGCAGC
>DASQZL010000265.1:0-9014 GCA_035638715.1 Balneolaceae bacterium | reverse complement strand
CATTATGTTTTGTATCCTGGGCTTCGTATTTGTCCATTTAATCGGAATATTTACAGCTGAGAATACCGATCAACCCGGCGTAGCTTCATCCATGATGAGCGGCATTGGTGAAGAGGATGAAGTCATGAAAAATTCGTGATTTTATCTTTGGTTTTATGAAGTAAAGCGTTAAAATTATTCAATACTACATCAGGGATCTCTTTTCACCGTAAGATTTAAAATTTATCACCATGGCTTTAAAAAAATTTGCCGGGTCTTATTGGGTATTGCTATTCCTGCTGATTTGTCTGTCTCCCACTTCTGCTTTACTGGCTCAAAAAAAATCGCAGAACGTGGTTTCCGCTTCATGGATTCGCAAAAATATAACTGTAAATCCTGTTACCGCTTCATGGCTTAAAGTTCACCTAAAAAAGAATAGACCGCGGTTGCTATTGACTGAAAAACGGGCACAGCAACTCGAAAAAAAGATCAAGCACGATAAGCTCATTGGTACTTATTACTCCTACCTGCACCATTATGCTGATAAAATATGTACCAAGCCCTTGCTGAAAATGCATTTAGTTGGCCCGCGTTTACCGGCTTCAGGAGAGGCAGCCCGCAGAATCAGCATCCTGGCCCTTGCATACCGGATTGGAGGAAATAAAAAATACCTGGACAGACTGAACCGGACATTGTATGATGTGAGCAATTTTTCCGGCTGGGATTCGGTTCAATTTCTCGGAGTGGCAACGATGTCGTATGCCATTGCCATCGGTGTTGACTGGGCTGGAAATAGTTTGCCGGACAGTACGATCCAAAGTGCCCGCTCGGCTCTGAGGCAACATTTACTGAGTAGTTTAAAATCCAAAAGAGGCAAAAAAAGCAACTGGTGGATAACGGCTCATAATAACTGGAATCAAGTCTGCCACTCTGGTCTATCGACTGCTGCTTTGGTTATTGCGGATCAATATCCAAAATTAGCAGCCACCATTATCCACCGAGCTGTGAAGGACCTTCCGCTGGAGCTGGAAGAATATTCTCCGGATGGCGCCTATCCCGAAGGGCCGAGCTACTGGGGATATGGAACTTCCTTCAATATTGCAGCTAATTCCTTTTTCGAATCTGCCCTCGGCACCGATTTTAACCTGTCCAAAGCTCCCGGCTTTATCAAAAGCGCCACCTATAGAATGGAGAGTGTTGCCCCTTCCGGAAAATCGTTCAATTATTCCGACGCGAGCAGTGGAGGCCTCGGTCTTTCAACCCGTGGTGATCTGGCATGGTTTGCTCAAAAAACAGGAAACGGGATGTATCTCAACAAAAAGAAATACTTGGCTCTTATTCATGAAGCGGTAAAACACAAGAAGGCGCCCCCGATGTTTGCCCCTCTCCAGCTGATTTGGCTCTCGGAATTTAAAAGAAAGAAATCGACTAAATTGCCTGTCTATTGGAAAGGAGAAGGATACAATCCCATCGCAATATTCCGAGCAAAAAGCAACGAGCATACAGGCTTTTATCTTGGAGTGAAAGGAGGATCGGCTTCCGTCAACCACGGCAATATGGATGTCGGGTCCTTTATATTTGAATTGAACGGAGTGCGGTGGTCCATCGATCCCGGTACCCATAACTACCACGATCTGGAAACGAACAAGCACATTGGAGAAGCCCTGTGGGATGAAAGCCAGGATAGTCCCCGCTGGTCTCTTTTGACCAAAGGCAATCGCTTCCACAGTACATTGACGGTTAATGGAGAGCGCCATAATGTCAAGGGCTTTGCCCCCATAACCGCATTCCACACCGATAGTCAGCCAGAAACGGTTACCCTCGACCTTAGCAGCACGTTTCATTATAAGAATCAGCTGAATAAGGAAATACGTACATTCAGAAAAATAAATGGTAAAACTCTGCAAATCGAGGACGATTTTACGCCTTCTGACTCCACAAAAAAAGTAACCTGGCAAATGATGACCCGGGCTGCCGTCACCACGACACCCCATGGGGCCATACTTAAACAGGACGGTAAAAAATTACTGCTGAAAATCATCCGGCCGGACAGTTTAAATGTTTCCGTGGTCTCATTGAATCCCCCTCCCCTGTCCTACGACAAAAAAATAAAGAGTCTTAAACGCATCGACATCACAATACCATATTATATGCTTGGCCACAAGCAGCAAAAGCTAATTGTACAATTAGAAGGCGATTAGATGTCGTAGCCCATTTGCCTTTTTTGGGAGCCTTGAAGTAATGTGGATTCGAGCTAAGTGTTTTTGATTTTGGGTTGGATTATTTTAAGGAATCGGATAAGTCAAGCGTCAGTGTATGATTCACAGGTTTAATCTTTAAAGCAATACTGTCAATCGGCTGGCTGAAAGAACCTTGAAGTGCGTCTATGGAGTAATTCATTCCTTCAAAACGGCAATCCACTTTATGATTTTTTATCGCCGTAAAAGGCAAATTAGCGGACGGGGCAGTCGTCAAATCAAGAAACCAATGCAACGAATCATTGCCTTTTACGGTCATTTTTATTTGTCGCTCGTTGAGATTCATGACGAGGGTGCCGGCAACCGACTTTAACGGCCAGTTAATGCGCAATTTCCCCTTGCCGACCCTTTTGAAGTTTGGGTTTCCTCCTCTTAAAGTCCGTTCCTTGTTATTTACAACGGCCTTGAATCTCAATCCTGCAACCTCGTTTTTTGAGCTCCAAATATGTCCGTCTACAAATGGAAGCGTAAAAAAAGAGGCTTTGGTTGAAGTGGACTTTTTAGCATGGTAAGCCGAAGCCAGATTTTCGTTGAATAAATGAATATCCCGGAAGCGCAGCGTGCCCTTGTCCCAAAGCAGGTTGGCCCTGTAGAATCTGCTGTCGTACCATACAGTTTTTCGACCGCTTCCATTCAAATCCTTCTGAACCGTAACAGCCGTAGCAGGTGTAACCTTAAAATTTTTACGGAACCATTTTCCGGATTCGGCCAGCGTTTCCACTTTGAGTTTGCCTTCATCACGAAGCCGGGCAATCAATGGAAACTGTATTTTTAAACCATGCGCCATTTTCTTCCAAGTAAACGAATTTTCCTGTCCCGCCTGAACGTAATTGAAGGCAAGCGGCACGCCATGAGTAAACTGGTTGAAATACCAGTGAACCCAGGTGGAGTCACCGCCACCGAATTTATACACCGGTTCCAGCGTAACTACACCCTGCCGGTTCCTGCCAACCCCATTACTATATTGTCTGATAGGGTCACTTCCCAGCATTCGAAAAATGGGTACCGGTATTTCATTTTTGGCATGCTGAGCTGGCATATAGGCATTTTCTTTACTTGGATAATATGCCTGGTTCCAATATCCGCCCCATAGCGTATAGCCATCCGTACCGATCTGGTCTTTGCAATTCGTTGAAGCAATGATGCCGTATTTTTTATGTAAATAATTTAAGGTATAGGAATCTATAAACCAGGAACCAACCGCTTTCGGATAATGGCCAAAAATACTTTTAAACTTCTGCATGTAGGTATCTGCCAGTTTTTTCCGGTCCGCAATGGAATACCCGGTTGAAAAATCAACATCAGCGCTCGGATCCCAGGGACCTTTGCCCCGCCATTTCAGCCCGGCATCTTTCACCAAAGGCCGGGGCATCTCCCACCATGCGCCGATCTCAAACGAATCGGCTGGCAACCCCTTTAACAGTTTTTGATAACGGGGATCGATCAGGGCATCATACTGTAATAAAAAAGTGCCTTTTAACTTGTACTTTCTCATCAGCTTTATTTGCTTTACAACCGTTTGGTAAAGCCTATCTTTGGTAATGGCCGGGTTTCGCGGCTCACGGTCACGAATAAAATTGATGATATTGACGATCCTGGGCGATCTTTTTTTATCACGAGAACCCTTTGCAGTGTTTGGCTGGGTAGTACAGGAGTTTAAAACCAACAAGCTAAATAGGCCCATCAAGCCGTAAAGATACTTTCCAATTTTGAACATAAAGATATTATTCTATGTTTAATTATATAGAAATAAATTAAAAAACAATGACTTCTAAGTATAAATATTTATTATAAATATGCTGTATATTTAAACAGATTCTTTAAAAGATTGAATAATTTAACTAAAGAATACCCTGTGTAAGTACAAAGTAGCACACAAATAATTCGTAGGATATGTGAGTTTTTTTATTTTTACCACCTATTAATTTAATCGCATAACTTTCGGGGCAAAAGCCATTTTTCGTACATTTTAAAGATTTAGAAATCAATGATTTGTCATGGATCATAATTTAAGGAACTTAAGCCCTTAAAATTTTATATAATAAATAGATAATTCCATAACAGCTTCATCGACTTTAACCTTTATACTACTGATGAATTAAAATTCATACTAAAAAAAAGTGACCATGGACTATTTTAAATCAACTACGGTAGAACTCTCTTACGATCAGGCCATCAAAAAAGTAACAGAACTTCTTAAAGATGAAGGATTCGGTGTCTTGACAGAAATCGACGTCAAAGATACCCTTAAAAAGAAATTAGATGTAGACTTCAAAAAGTACAAGATACTGGGAGCCTGCAACCCCGGTTTTGCTCATAAAGCGCTGCAGGCTGAAGATAAAATCGGTACGATGCTGCCGTGCAATGTCATTGTGGAGGAAAATGAGGACGGAACAGTGGAAGTTTCTGCTGTCAACCCGGTGGCTTCCATGCAGGCTGTCTCCAATGATTCACTGCATCCAATCGCCGAACAGGTTCGAAACAAACTGGAAAAAGTAATCAAAAACCTGTCCAAAGAGGCGCATAAAATTTCAATAGAATAGCAATTAACATTTAGAATAGCAATTAACATTTGAGGAGCAGTGCAGCGGAAATGCCGGCATTAGTCGGTACGATTTCTCAAAAGTATTCAATACTTATGCCTTGTTAACGACTATAAAAGGTATGAGCAATTTAGCCCACGCTTCCGACCTGTTGGGATGGAGATGAGAAATGACTTACGTAATTCTGCCAGGTCTCTTTTGAGAAATAATTGTTATCTGTATAACTATATAAACTAAGTACTATGTATTATAATCATCATTATATGTTCATGCCATGGATCTGGTGGATTATATTAATAGGAATTGTATTGCTGATTATTTCTAATTTTATTCCCTGGCGGCCAAGCCGGAAACCACCTAAATCAAAAGACGATGCCCTGGATATTCTTAAGCAGCGTTATGCCCGTGGCGAAATTGACCGCGAAGAGTTTGAAGAACGCTTAAGGGTACTCAGGGAGCATTCCAAATAATAAAACTCAAAATCGCTAAGATCATGCTAAATTTAAATTTCAAACTACTGTTATTTGGTTCATTCCTGTTGATCCTTTTTTCATCGGCCTGCAACCGGGGACGCTCACAAAACCTAAGCAAAAAGCAGCGTAAAGAACTGCGGGCGACCTACGATTCCATGCAAACTACCTATAACAACCTGATGTCAAGGTATAAAGCTAATGCTGATACCAGCTCGCCCCGCATGAGATCACTCTACAGACGAATGCAAAAAAATCATCAAGCTATGACCAGTTTTTATCAGCAGATGATGAATGGGAATATGGGTCGGCACATGATGAGAAACGGGAACGGAATGATGGGTAACGGCATGCGAGGAGGCATGCATATGAGCCGTAGTCAATATGGTCAAATGATGGCAATGCATCAGGATATGGCCCAAATACACCGGCAAATGGGGCAGCAAGACATGGCACAGATGAACCAGCGCATGTATCAGGAGTACGACCGCATGAAATCTATCATCTGGGGATCAGGTGCATCTGCCGGTAATAAAACAAAAGCGACCAACAAGGCGGCCTTACCGGAGGGACAACAACTTTTCACCCAATACTGCAGCTCATGCCATGGGAGTAATGCCCAGGGAATGGGCAGCGCATTTCCGCCGCTTATTAATTCTAAATTGGTGACGGCTGAAAAATCCGTTCCCATTCGCATTGTATCACAGGGGCTGCAAGGACAAGTTAGCGTCCGGGGGAATACATACCAGGGATTCATGCCATCCTTTGGATCGCAACTTAGCGCCGCTCAGGCAGCCGCTATTCTTAACTATCTGCGTAAATCAAGTAAAGGGTCCTATCCCGATATCACGAAGCAGGATGTCATTGAGGTCCAAAAAAAATACAGCAATCGTACCACTCCGTGGACGATAGATGAACTAACGTCTCAAAACTGATTACGCAAGAAAATGGATCATGAGGGAAGGCAATAAACATACGTTAAGCCGATACCAGTTTGTCGCTCCATTTTATAACGTGATGGAGTGGCCTGTTGAACAGCTTTGGTATAAACGATGGCGACGCAAACTATGGGCGCATGTCAATGGACCAAAAGTGCTGGAAATTGGGGTAGGAACCGGCAAGAATATTCCTCATTATCCAAAGAACCTTGAAATTACAGGAATTGATCTCTCGTCGGGCATGCTCAAAAAAGCAAAAAAATTATCGTCAGCTTACGCTAACAATCATATTCATCTTCGTGTGATGGACGCTCAACAAATGGAATTCCCCGACAATACATTTGAGGATGCTGTTGCCACCTTTGTGTTCTGTTCCGTGCCTGATCCGGTACGTGGCTTAAAAGAAGCTTTACGCGTCACGAAACCGGGGGGCAAGCTTCATCTGCTGGAACATATGCGCAGCCGTAACCAATCTCTGGGAAAGGTTATGGATAAACTGGACAAGCCGTTTCACTACTTATCGGGTGTTCATATTGCCCGTAGAACAGTTGTTAATGTTAAAATGAGCGGCTGGGAACTCACTGACGTTCGGGACCTCAACCCAACGGGCATTTTCCGTAGAATTGAAGCAGTTAAACCAAGGCAATAATCTTCCATTACAAAAAATCCGGCAAAATTTATGATATACCTTAATTCCCTATATCCTTAGAACAATGACCAAAATGAACCATAACGCTGACCATCATACGCAACATCAACATTCTGGCAGCAGCCATCAATCTCATCATGCTCATATGGCGCAGGACTTTATTAAACGATTCTGGCTATCCCTGCTGCTTACGATCCCCATCCTGGTTCTTTCCCCCATGATTCAGAGTTTTCTGAATCTGGGTAATGCGTTACGCTTTCCCGGCGATACGTATGTTTCCTTTGCACTGTCCACACTGGTTTTCTTCTACGGAGGCTGGCCCTTTCTAAAAGGATTGGCCGATGAGCTAAAGAAAAAACAGCCGGGCATGATGACGCTCATAGCCATTGCAATTACGGTGGCGTACGTTTACAGCACCCTCGTTGTTTTTGCCGTGCAAGGCAAGGTCTTTTTCTGGGAATTGGCTACGCTGGTCGATATCATGCTCGTCGGTCACTACATCGAAATGAAATCGGTCATGAGCGCTTCCCAGGCCCTCGAAGAACTGGCCAAATTAATGCCTTCTGAAGCGCATGTCGTCCGGGAAGACGGATCTACGGAGGATTTATCGCTGGATAAGCTCCAAAAAAACATGAAGGTGCTGGTCAAACCGGGTGAAAAAATTCCGGCTGATGGACTCGTAACGGAAGGCAAAAGTTCGGTCAATGAATCATTGATGACCGGTGAATCAAAACCGGTATCAAAAAAACAAGGTGATGAAGTGATTGGCGGCGCTATCAACGGAGAAGGCGCATTAACAATTGAAGTGAATCGGACCGGCGACGATTCTTTCCTTTCGCAGGTCATTCGTCTGGTCCGTCAGGCCCAGGAAAGTAAATCCCGCACGCAGGACCTGGCCAACCGCGCTGCATTCTGGCTTACAATCATAGCCCTGGGAGCCGGTGTTTTTACCTTCTTTGGGTGGACATTTTTTACCACTCAAGATTTTGTCTTTGCCCTGGAGCGCACCGTCACCGTAATGGTGATTACCTGCCCCCATGCTTTGGGTCTTGCCGTTCCCCTGGTTGTGGCCGTTTCGACCAGTCTTGCTGCCCAAAATGGATTTTTGATTCGCAACCGTACTGCCTTTGAAGAAGCACGCAATCTTGGCGCGATTATTTTTGACAAAACGGGGACCCTCACCGAGGGTGAATTCGGGGTAACCGATATCCTGACTTTAAATGGCTATGATGATAAACAACAACTGCTTAAACTTGCCGCCTCCCTGGAACAAAACTCTGAACATCCTATAGCCCGGGGAATCGTCAACGCAGCGGACGGTCTCCTGAAAGCAGATGCATTCAATGCTATCACCGGTAAAGGGATCGAAGGCCGGATAGAAGACAAGCAGGTAAAAGTAGTAAGTCCCGGTTACCTGCGTGAGCAAAATATAGCACTTCCAACCGAGCAGTATGAAAAACTGTCAGAGCAGGGCAAAACTGTGGTCTTTGTGCTTATCAATGATGAGCTGCAGGGTGCTATTGCACTGGGAGATACCATCCGTGAAGATTCGCGCACGGCCATCCATAACTTGCAGTCTATGGATATTCAGTGCATCATGCTAACTGGAGATAATCACCAGACCGCCGCATACGTGGCTAAAGAATTAAATTTGAACGACTTTTTTGCTGAAGTTTTACCCGAGGAAAAATCGGTGAAAGTAAAAGAGGTCCAGGATCGCGGGCTCAAAGTGGCCATGACCGGCGACGGCGTGAATGATGCCCCTGCCCTGGCTCAGGCCGATGTAGGTATCGCCATTGGGAGCGGATCGGATGTAGCCGTAGAAACAGGCGATATCATCCTCACCCAAAGTAATCCCAAAGACGTCGTTGCGCTTATCAGCCTGGCCCGGGCTACCTATCGTAAAATGATTCAAAATCTGTGGTGGGCCACCGGCTATAATACCTTCGCCATACCTTTGGCTGCCGGGATATTATATACCTATGATATTATTCTGAGTCCCGCACTGGGCGCCGTTCTGATGTCACTCAGTACGGTGATTGTAGCTATCAATGCCCGCTTTTTAAAAGTTGAACGCTGAAAACAATTTATTATAATTATTTAAGGTTGCCTTAAGGTTATTGATCATACCTTTGAGAAAGAACAAAATCAACGCCCGCCGTTTTATAAGCGGCAAG
>DASQZL010000264.1:0-5984 GCA_035638715.1 Balneolaceae bacterium | reverse complement strand
GGCTTTATCACCAAAGATAGCGCGCAAGAGTTTTTCCTCCGGTGTTGGATCCGTTTCACCTTTAGGGGTAATTTTTCCCACCAAAATATCACCGGGGTTTATTTGAGCACCCGTACGAATAATTCCCTGTTCATCAAGGTTTGCTGTCGCTTCTTCGCTTATATTGGGAATTTCACGGGTAAGCTGCTCTTCACCGCGTTTAGTATCGCGCACCTCTTGTTCAAATTCTTTAATATGTATTGAGGTATATAAATCCTGCTGCACAACGCGCTCGCTGACAACAATGGCATCCTCAAAATTATATCCCCGCCACGGCATAAAACCAACGAGCAAGTTGCGACCTAAGGCAAGTTCGCCTCCGTCGGTTGCACAACCATCTGCAAGCGGCTGACCTTCTTTAACTTTGTCGCCTACTTTAACGATAGGTGTTTGATTATTTGCCGTATCCTGATTGGTACGCTCAAATTTTCGCAGGTTGTACGACTTGATGCCTTCGTCAAAATAACAGAGCTGTTCAGTTTCAGTCCGTTCATATTTCACACGAATTTCTTTAGAGCTTACATAAGTAACCTCTCCATCACCTTCAGCTGTGATGATGGCGCGTGAGTCTTTTGCAGCTCGCTGTTCCAAACCAGTACCCACTAATGGAGATTCCGGTCGAAGCAGAGGTACCGCTTGACGCTGCATGTTTGATCCCATCAGGGCTCGGTTAGCATCATTATGCTCAATAAAAGGTATCAATGATGCAGCTATAGAAGTAATTTGGTTGGGGGAGACATCCATATATCCAACTTCATCAGCATTGGCAAGCTGATAGTTCCCCTC
This sequence comes from Balneolaceae bacterium, assembly GCA_035638715.1. GTDB lineage: Bacteria > Bacteroidota > Rhodothermia > Balneolales > Balneolaceae > SMO-BIN1. Next base: position 5,159 of record DASQZL010000264.1, on the reverse strand, counting down.
CCGGAAACGGGAAAAAATATTTTCATTTTTGAATACCCCGTTCTCGTCTAATGGAGCATTAGCCTGAGCAATAACCGTTTCATCCTCTTGTTCAGCAGAAAGATATTCTACCTCATCCGTAACCTGGCCATCCTCTACCTTGCGATAAGGTGTTTCGATGAAGCCAAAGTCATTTACCTTGGCGTGTACACAAAGAGAAGAAATCAAGCCGATATTCGGACCTTCAGGCGTCTCAATCGGACACAACCGGCCATAGTGCGTATAGTGGACATCCCGAACCTCAAAACCGGCTCGTTCACGTGTAAGTCCGCCCGGGCCTAATGCCGACATCCGTCGCTTATGCGTTAATTCAGCCAGCGGATTCGTTTGAGCCATGAACTGCGAAAGCTGGTTCGTACCAAAGAAGGTGTTAATCACACTTGATATCGTTCGTGCATTCACCAGATCCTGCGGGGTCAACTGTTCGGCATCGCGTGAATTCATTCGCTCTTTAATAGTACGTGACATTCGCGATAAGCCGATAGAAAATTGTTGGCCGAGTTGTTCGCCAATAGTTCGGACGCGACGATTGCTCAGGTGATCAATATCATCCACCTGTGATTTCATATTTTTGAGGCGGATCACCTCTTTTATAATAGCTACAATATCTTCTTTAACCAGATAGCGGGTATCCATATCCACGTCCAGTTTCAGGCGTTTGTTCAAACGATATCGACCAACTTCGCCCAAGTCATATTTTTTATCACTAAAGAACAAACGCTCCAACACTTGCCGCGCTGTTTCCGGGTCAGGCATTTCACCGGTGCGGATTTGACGATAAATCTCACCCAATGCAGAATTTGTATCATGCGCCGGATCCTTGCGCATTGTATTCATCATGACCGAGCGTTCGGAATTTTCCGGACTGAGTGTTTGTACGGCCACTTTTTCGAGGCCTGCTTCCTGCAGTACTTCGTAATCTTCTTCTTCAAGTTCGTGATCGCGTTCAAGAAGCACATTTCTACTTAGCGCTTCTGATACTTCGCCCGTTTCGTCATCAACAACTTCCTCCATCTCTTCAACAACCACATCACTGGCAAGACGCCGACCTACAAGATCCTCCTGAAATTTTGCCTCACTTTCGAGCTCAATTTCTTCTGTTAACTCAAAAAGCTCAAAAATTTCCCGGTCCGTAGAATATCCAAGTGCACGCATAAGCGTTGTAGCAGGCACCTTCTTTTTGCGATCAATATAGGCCCACAGTACATCACGGATATCGGTTGAAAATTCAATCCAGGATCCCTTGAATGGAATAACGCGGGCATTATAAAGCTGCGTACCATTGGGATGAACATTTTGACCAAAAAACACACCAGGCGAACGGTGAAGTTGTGAAACAATCACTCGTTCGGCGCCATTAATGATAAATGTGCCGCGATCGGTCATCCAGGGAAGATCTCCAAGGAATACTTCCTGCTCGATTGTTTCGGTCGTTTCATCATCCTCATCAACCGCTGACAGCCGAATTTTAGCCTTTAACGGTACAGCGTAGGATAGTCCCCGCTCCTGACACTCCTTCATGCTATATTTTGGAGTATCAACACTATAATTGATGAATTCCAGGACATGAGTTTCCCGGGAATCCATGATTGGAAAGTTTTCCTTAAATATTTTTTGCAATCCCTGGACCTTTCGATCTTCAGGAGCAACATCGAGCTGTGTAAATTGCTCGAATGATTCTAATTGAATGTCAAGGAAATCAGGATAATCAAGTACATGTTCAGTACTTGCAAAAGTATAACGATTAGTGAAAGGAATTTTCTCCATATTGCTTGTTGTACTCACAGGGGACCTCTCCTTAATTTAAAATGAATAATGGTGAGCTTGGATGGCTGGTGTGAATAGCCTCATCAAGATAGACGGATATCATATAACGACCAAAGCCGCTATAAATTGTGTGTATTTTTGAAGCGTAATTATTTAAGTTCAACTTCAGCGCCAGCTTCTTCAAGTCTGGACTTGATATCTTCTGCTTCAGCTTTAGATACGGCTTCTTTTACGGGACTTGGTGCATTGTCCACAAGCCCTTTTGCTTCTTTTAAGCCAAGACCGGTTATGCTGCGTACTTCTTTAATAACAGCAATCTTCTTGTCACCTTCAGAATTAAGAATGACGTCAAATTCTGTTTGTTCTTCGCCATCACCGCCTTCACCGCCGCCTCCGGCTACAACGGCAGGAGCGCCGGCTGGTTCAATTCCGTACTCATCTTCCAAGACTTGTGATAATTCGTTTGCTTCTTTAACGGTTAGATTAACTAATTGTTCTGCTATTTCTTTAACGTCAGCCATTTTTAAATTTTCGATTAACCTTTATGATTTGAATTCTATTGTGTTACTTTTATTTATTCGCCTTCTTCGGCGATTTTTTCAATCGCACCGGCAACATTTTGTCCGGGTGCCTGTACTGCACGAATGATATTAGATATCGGAGCGAGCAGAAGCCCGGCAATATCTCCGATAACTTCACTTTTTGACTTCATTGATGCCAAAGTATTCAGCTCTTCTTCTCCGTAGTAATCATTATTGAGAAGAGCAGCCTTAAACCTGGGTTTATCAATTTCTTCATTAAATTTCTTGAATATCTTTGCTGGTGCTGCCAGTTCCTCATCAACAAAGGCAAAGGCATTTTGTTCAACAAGATGAGGATAAAGATCTTCATATCCTCCAACTTCTTCCATTGCCCTTTTTACCAATGTATTTTTGTAAACTTTAAAGGTAACATCTTCTTTATAAAACTCACCGCGCATGTCATTGATTTCACCAACCGACATACCCGAATAATTTGTAATATAAACAGCATCCGCCTGACGCAAATTGTCAGTAATTTCTTCTACGACTGCTTTTTTTTCTGCTAATGTTGGCATAATTAATGATATCTAATTTTAAAGTTCTTAGGCAGACATAACTGAAGATCGGCTCAGGGGAATAGGAGGCCCCATTGTAGTGCTCATCGAAGCATGGCGTATATAGAGACCTTTTGCTGAAGCCGGCCGCAATTTTATTACGCGTTGCAGGAAAGCAGCTGCATTTTCACGCAGTTCCATAGGCTCAAAACTTTGCCTGCCGATTGAAGCATGAAGATTACCCTGCTGATCTACACGAAAATCAATTTTACCCGCCTTGGCTTCCCGTACGGCTTCTCCGATATCATCGGTAACCGTTCCACTTTTGGGATTAGGCATAAGACCACGCGGCCCCAAAATACGTCCCAGGCGACCAATTTTTCCCATCACATCGGGACTTGCAATAACAACATCGACATCGGTCCATCCTTCTTCAATTTTTTCTATATATTCATCGAGCCCAACGAAGTCGGCTCCTGCTTCGACAGCCTCCTCCTGTTTTGCCTCGCTTACCAAAGCAAGGACCCGGACCTCTTTGCCCGTACCGTTAGGCAGGGTTACCGAACCCCGAACCATTTGGTCAGCATGGCGCGGATCGACCCCTAAACGTAAATCTATATCAACCGATGCATCAAAATTAACTGTTGATGTTTTAGATACAAGATCACAAGCCTCTTCAAGCGTATAATCCATTTCTCTATCAACAAGCTTGGCTGCTTCCTGATACTTCTTTCCTCGTTTAGACATAAAACTTGTTTATTAATTATCTCTTTGTACTCTTAAACCCATACTGCGTGCTGTTCCGGCAATCATTTTTGTTGCATTATCCAAATTAAATGCATTCAGATCCTTCATCTTTTGCTCAGCAATATCCTTGCATTGTTGCCATGTAACCTGACCAACTTTATTGCGGTTCGGCTCACCGGAACCGGACTTAATGTTAGCCGCCTGTTTCAGCAATACCGACGCAGGTGGCGTCTTCGTAATAAAGCTGAAGGACTTATCCTTGTAAACGGTAATTTCAACCGGAATAATTGTACCGGCATCTTCTTGAGTTTGAGCATTAAAAGCTTTGCAAAACTCCATAATATTAATGCCCGCTTGTCCTAATGCAGGTCCCACAGGAGGAGCAGGATTGGCCTGTCCACCTTTTATCTGAAGTTTGAGAACAGTATCTACTTGTTTTGCCATTGTAATTTATTACCTAACCTTCTTATTGATTTGTTGATCAGGTAGCCGATTCTACTTGGTTCACGCCAACTTCAACGGGCGTTTTACGACCAAATATACTTACTAAAACCCTCAGCTTTAACTGATCAGCATTTATTTCCTGAATAGTACCATCAAAATCTTTGAAAGGACCATCGATTACCTTAACGACATCCCCTTCATTATAAGGAATTTCAATAACTCCCTGATCCCTTTCATCACTTTCTTCCACGCGTCCCAAAATCCGGTCAGCCTCACTTTTTCGAAGAGGTTTGGGACGACTATCGTTCTTTCCGTTTTTCAGAAACCCTATCGTTGAAGGAGCACCATATACTAAATTATTGACTTCCTCGTCATACTTTGCCTTAATTAAAATATAGCCGGGAAAGAAATTCTTCTCCCTTGTTCTTTTTTTTCCGGAACGAATTTCGACAACTGTTTCAGTAGGAATCAAAATCTCAGAAATCTTATCTTGCAATCCCTGCAGTTCGATTTCTCGTTCCAGATATTCCTTCACTTTTTTTTCATGATTGGAAAAACAACGGATGACATACCAATCATGTTCTTCTTGTTTACTCATTATAAAATAGCTTTTAATACTGCGCTGATAACTCTATCAACTGCAAATATGAAAACAGCCAATATTATTGTAAAAATTACAACGACTATAGTATAATCCACCAATTCATCCTGGCTGGGCCAAGATACTTTTTTTATCTCTTTCTGTACATCCTTAAAATAGTCGATTACTTTTTCCACAATAATATATTAACTATAAACATTCAATAATGTTGCACGGATGGAAGGACTTGAACCCACAACCTTCGGTTTTGGAGACCGCTGCTCTGCCAATTGAGCTACATCCGTATATTATTTTTTAATGAATGACATCACTTGCGCAATGTCATCCATCATAATATCATCCATTTTATTCAATAATTTCAGTCACCACGCCGGCGCCGACCGTGCGGCCGCCCTCGCGGATCGCAAACCGCAGCCCTTCCTCCATGGCCACCGGCTGGATCAGCTCCACGTCCATGGTCACATTGTCGCCCGGCATCACCATCTC
>DASQZL010000263.1:0-2615 GCA_035638715.1 Balneolaceae bacterium | reverse complement strand
TAACACCATTTTCTTCCAGTGCCTGCTTTACGAAATCATAGTCTCCCACCGATATTCCGCCTGAAAGTAAAAGTACATCAGAACGATCCAGATAATCAGCAATACCGGCTTTGATGGCTTCAAAGTCATCTTTGATATGATTCTTTTGCTGACAATCAAAGCCAAATTTATTAAGGGCGGCGGTCAGGGCATAACTATTGGATTCATAAATTTGCCCTTCTGATTTGGAACTTCCGGGCGTTACCAGCTCGTCCCCTGTACTGATTATACGTATTGCCGGTTTTTGGAACACCCTTACTCGATTTACCCCTAATGATCCAATGAGCCCTACAGTAGCCGGCGATATAAAATGGCCGGGGGAGAAGACCGTTTGTCCCAACGCTAATTCGTTACCTCTTTTCCGAATGTGTTGCCCTTCACTGACAGCATCATTCACATATAACGTGGAATCCTCAACGCTGGTCTTTTCCTGCATCACAACGGCTGTGGTATTCTCCGGCACTTTGGCCCCGGTAAAAATACGCATGGCTTCGCCTGGTTTCAACGTATAGTCATCCGTGTTTCCCGCAGGTATTTCTCCTGCAATTTTATAAGATTCTGAAATTCCAGAAACGGCATACCCATCCATGGCGGAATTATCGAAGGATGGGAGGTCAAAAGGAGAGTTGATGTCTTCTGCCAGGTAGAAGCCTTCGCATGCTTCAAGCGACACCTGATTAATAGTCGTTTCGATCTCCTGATTATGAATAATGTCTAAAGCTTGATCTATTGAAATCATTATCCACCAATTGAGATCATGGGACGGTTTTGCTCGTAATGCTCTTTCTCCATTTCAACATCCATACCATCCCTGGAGAATTTCTTCTTTTTAATAGCGCTTAATATAATTTCGTCAACGGATTCGCCATTTCTGTAAGGAGTCAGCAAGTCTGTTTCGGAAGTTGCAAACAGACAGTTCTTCATTTTGCCATCCGCAGTAAGTCTTATCCTGTTGCAGCCGGCACAAAACGGATTGGTAATTGTACTGACAATACCAAAACTTCCCTCAAATCCCTTTACTTTATAGTTTGCTGAAGTGCTGTGTTTTGGATCTTCGAGCTTTTTAATTTCACCATATTCGGATTTTACGGTATCTAAAATTTCTTCCTTACTGACTCCTTTATCCCAATCCCATTCGTTGCCCCTGAATGGCATAAATTCAATAAATTTGACTACAATATCCTGATCTTTGGTGAGATTAATAAAATCATTGATCTCCATGTCATTGACTCCTTTAATCAAAACTATATTTAACTTTATATCAAAATCATAATCAATGGCCTTATTAATGTTCTCCATTACGCGATCGAAATAGTCTCTCTTGGTAATAAAAAGAGATTTCGATTTTTCGAGCGTATCAAGACTAATATTTATTTTACGTAGCCCAACCTCCTGAAAAACATCAAAATATTTATTCAATACAATACCATTGGTAGTAAGTTTGAGTGTTACTCCAAGCTTCACAAGCTCCCGGACCAGATGGTCAACTCCTTTTCGTACCAGGGGTTCCCCACCGGTTAGTCTTATGGTATCGACCCCTAATTGAGTAAATATTCCGGAAATGCCGACAATTTCCTCCAGGGTCATAATATTTGGCTTGTCGGTCAACTCAATACCTTCTTCCGGCATACAATAAAAACAGCGGAGATTACACCTGTCGGTTATTGAAATTCTCAGATATGTATGTTCTCGTCCAAATTTGTCGATAATTTGTGGCGTCATATTAATCGTGATTTTTGCCCTTCAAAACTTGAAAAACATGAAGCAGATGCGGAAATACAGCATCCACACATTCTCTGGCTCCATTTGAAGATCCGGGTAGGGCCAGAACTATTTTGTTGCCTTCTATTCCGGCCACCGATCGAGACAGCATAGCATAAGGCGTTCGCTCCTGACCGTATCTGCGCATTTCTTCTTCTACGCCTGCCAACGTGGTGTCCAGCAGGGGCCTGATCGCGTCCGGTGTAACGTCTCTTGGTCCAACCCCGGTGCCTCCCGTAAAAATAAGCAAATCATTTGCTGATTCTTTTACCATTTTTTCAATCTCATTGCGTTCATCCGGGATGACCTTGTATTCTGTTTTGAGTCCGAGTGATTGCATTTTAGATACGATCAGTTTTCCGGATTTATCTTCTTTGTCTCCTCTTGAGACCGAATCGGAGCATACCACTACCAATGCAGTCAGCCCTTCAGTTTTAGTTTTAAAGGAGGATTTTCCGCCGGTTTTTTCAAGCAGTTTGATGGCACTTATTTCAACATTCTTATCAACGGGTTTCAGCATGTCGTACATGGTAAGAGCTACAAGACTTGCCCCGTGCATAGCCTCCACTTCTACGCCCGTTTTATAAATGGTTTTTATTGTCATATTGATAATGACGTCCAGTCCCTGAATCTCGTATTCGATGCCGGCATATTCGATAGGTAATGGGTGACAGTCAGGGAGCAGGTCCGGAGTTTTTTTAACTCCAAGTAAACCGGCCGCTTTGGCCATTTCAAATACATCTCCCTTGGGGATTTGACCGTTTTTAATCCGTTCAATCGTTTTCTTGCTGCCGGTCTTAACGATTGCCTGGGCA
>DASQZL010000262.1:0-15107 GCA_035638715.1 Balneolaceae bacterium | reverse complement strand
AATCCGGTCGTTACGTTTAAACATACCACACGAATTCAACGTACCGTCCATTTAATCGGATCGCTTTCGGGGACGTACCACTTCGAACCATGGTTAAGCCTGCATACCCAGTTTGGTATGGACTGGAGATATGTACATTATACACGTATCAGCGACCCAATTGTCGCCCCTGCTGAGGGAGGCTTTAATCGTCAGGATTATCATACGACACCGAATTTTGATACCAAGACAACGTTGAATTTTTCAAAGTCATTTAATGACGCAAATAATGTTTCAGCGCTGGTCGGTATCGAATACCGGCGGGATTATACAAGATTTGCCAGGGTGGAATCCCAGGGCTTTCTGAGCGGGAGACTGGTCAGCGTTTTAAGCGGAGGCTCAAAACCCACAACCGCTGTGGGATATAATCAGGAATACCGCCGGGGCGGCTATTTTGCAAATGTTAAATATAATTACAAGCAGCGCTACTATGTTAATGTAACCGGCCGGTATGACGGGTCTTCCCGCTTTGGTTCAAACAACCGGTTTGGTTTTTTCCCTGCGGCGTCCGCAGCATGGGATATTAGTTCAGAAAATTTCTTCAATGCTAACTGGGTGAATGATCTCAAGTTGCGTGTCAGTTATGGCAGCAGCGGCAATTCAGAACTCGGAAGATACCGGGCGCTTAGTTTGTTCGGGTTGAGCGGTTCATACGATGGGCAAACCGGATTGGCACCCACCCAACTGGCTAATAAAAACCTAACATGGGAAAAAGCAACGACCCTTGATCTTGGTATTGATTACAGCATGTTCAGCGGCCGATTACATGGGTCGGTTGATGGTTATCGCAGAATTAATTCCAGTCTTTTGCTGAATGCTCCTTTGCCAGCAATCAGCGGATTCAACTCCATCGGAAAAAACATAGGAAAAACGCGTAACGAAGGGGTTGAATTCAGCTTACATTCGGTGAATGTACAGACAGGCGGATTCCGCTGGAATACCAATTTCAATATTACGGTTCAGCGAAACACTGTGAAAAAATTGATCGGTAATCAGAAGGAATTGAACCCCGGTTCAATTACGCCTGTTGCCGTAGGGCATTCAATCAATGCGCTGAAAATATGGAAATGGGCCGGTGTCGATCCCGCAGATGGCCGCCCGTTATGGTATGACAAGAATGGTCATCTCACCCATTTACCAACCAATTCTGATCGCCAGTTTGTTGGCAGCGGAGATCAAAGTGTTATTGGTGGATTTGGAAACTCCTTTAAATATAAAGGACTTCAGTTGAGCGTCTTCTTTCAGTACAGTTACGGGCAGATGGCTGCGCCGGTGGATGTCTGGGCCTTCGGAATGGCTCAGGTGGGCAGTACACACTCCAACGGGGTGAAGGGACTGCTTAAAAAGGCCTGGCACCATCAGGGACAGTTTGCACAATTCCCATATCCACAGTGGGGGCCTTCACAGTATCCAGGGACGCAATATTACTCTGATGGCCGCAATGGGGCTCAATTTTACAGTACGGCCTATGTTCGCCTGAAAAATGCCACGCTGAGTTATAACCTGCCGCAGACCGTGGTAAGTGCGATGCATATGCGGAGCGTACAATTCTTTGTTACCGGCCTCAATCTATTGACCTTTACGCATTACCCGGGTTTTGATCCGGAGGTTGCCGGTAGTACAAATGGCTTTAATAATTCCACCAATCAGCGGGCCTCATTCCCTGCTGCACGGGTAATTAATGGCGGTATTACCGTTAAATTTTAAATCAGTTTAATTCACAAAAATTATTTGTTATGAAGAATTTAATTAAAATACTACCATTGCTCTTATTGATGGCAACGGTGCAATCGTGTTCGGATATACTGAATAATGCCCAGCCCAGTACGGCTACAACGCCGAATAAGGCGCTGCATAGTGCATCCGGCATCAAAGCTCTCAGGGCAGGAATGTATAATGAATTTGATACCTTCAATTATACTACACGGTATATGCTCGGCCCATCATCGCTGGCCGACGGCCTTTATGTGAGAAGCGGGGCCAACCGGTTCTCGGGGCTCAATACCAATGCCAACCAGGCCGGGATGGATAACTGGAATAATTCGTATCACCTGATTAATCGGGCTAATTTGCTGATTAATCATATACCGGATGGAGTTATCAGCAAAGGATTAAAGGCACAATATCGCGGCGAAGCTTACTTTGTGCGGGCCTTTGCCTATCATCAGCTGGCGCGGACGTACGGTTATGAACCGGGAATGACACCCTCATCCGGCGGTGGATCAGGATTTAAACTTGGGGTGCCCCTGGAGACACAGCCAACACTTTCATCTTCACAGGCCGTCTATCACCCCCGGGTGAATGAAACAAAAATCTATCAACAGATTGTTTCTGATCTGAAAAATTCTATCAGCCTGCTCTCGCAACAGCAGTCGGGTAATGTTTTTTATCCGTCCAAAGCGGCTGCCGAAGCCGAGCTGGCACGTGTCTATCTGTATTGGCGCAAGTATTCCGATTCGAATAAATACGCCATGCAGGCAATACAGGATGCGAATGCAATGGGTGTTAAAGAGACAACTGCAAGTCAGGTACCCACGATGTTTGACGAGACAAAGGGTAAAGATCCGGAGGGTATTTGGATCTATCATATCACGCCATCTACGATGTCGTTGGGGGTTAATAATTCATTAAATGTTTATACGGCCAATCAGTATGTGGCCCAGGTCCCTACGCAAAGCATTATGAATCTTTATGGGAAAAATGATGCCCGTTTGTCATGGTTTTCTCCATGTTACAGCGAGAATGGGAATAAACCTGAGCCCGGTTGCCTTGCTACCAGTCCCTATATAGATAATGGTAAGAAGGCGTTGGAATTGGACAAGTACAATGCCGAGCCGGGGCAATATGCTGATGATATTCCCTATTTGCGCGTGTCCGAATTGTTACTCATCGAATCTGAGGATCGTTTGAAAGGAGCTTCCGGTAGTGCTTTGGATCCGATTAATAAATTACGCACGCACCGGGGACTTGCACCTCTTAAAAAAGTTACCATGCAGAATATACTGAATTCACGACGGCGTGAATTTATTGGTGAGGGAATGCGCTTTTTTGATCTGAAAAGACTGGGAATGGATATTAAAAAAGCCCCGCAAACCGGAGCGTCTGATGTTCCTTATTTTGATCATCGCGTACTTGATAATATCCCGAATGGTGAAGTGGCAAATTCAAAAGCACATGCTCCAAAAGATTCCGTCATTGTACAGAATCCAGGTTATTAAATAGATTTTGATCATTAATATTTAAACAAATTACTTTGTTATGAAATCAACGAAAATTGTACTACTATTCTTAATTGCCCTAATGGGCATTGGATTGGCAGGTTGTAAAAATGGACTTTTCCAACGACGGAACAAAGCGTATCATGGGCCGGCCAGGCTGGAGTTAAATCCTCTGAATGCTGTGGTTAGTGGTTCAGGCCAGATAGCGCTGAAAGTTCAACTCATTGGTCACCAGCGTAAAACGGATCTGCCGGTTAATTTTTCTGTCGATGATAGTTCGACGGCGCGGCAGGGGACCGATTATACTATCGCTACGTCCTCGCCTGTGAGCATACCAGCGGATTCAAGCTCAGCGGTTATTACCATTAATGCGAATAATAGTAAAATAGACTCAAACAAGGTTCGCACCCTGTATTTAAGTCTGGATAACAATAATAAGGTTCAGCCTGCTGTGAATTTAAAAACCTTTACATTAACTATACGAGGTCCTCATTAGTAATTAATAATGGAAAATACGAGGCCATGCTCTCTCATTAGGGCATGGCCTTTTTTATTTCTAAAGACAAGTAAAAAAGCTCCTGTTCTCGTCACCATTTCATTCGGTGGCGGAGTAATAGATAATCCTTATACTGCCGCTTCATTGCTTTTTTAAATATAGGGAGGCGAGTTGATAAAATATTGCGTGAGATGATTTCTCATGAAGGCAAATCACGCCTTTTGCGTCGGAATGGTCCTTAATTAACAATTATGCCAGCAGTTAAGAGCTTTTGACGATCCTTTTTAGTCATGTTAAATGAGGAGTGATTAAGGGTTAAGGTGCGGTCCACCTTAAAAGTGGGCTGCACCTTTACATTCGAAGTAAAAGATTGAATCATTTACAACGATGGCTTTAAAAGTCAAAAGTATTCGAACGGACAAAATATCGGCTTTGCAATGCCTTCTATGAGGCAGAATTTATACTATCATAATATTTTAAAATATCTTTTAAATCCGTCTCCTTTTTAAAGCTCAGGTTATGCTTGTTAGCATATTGCGCTACTTTTTTTCGATTTTTCCGGAGGGCATTTAAAATATCCTTCTTTTTAAGTTTAACTTTTTGAAAAGTACCATCAGATTCCTGTATATAATAACGGATATGATTGTCGAATCTATTTTTAGTATCAGCTGATTCGTAGCTTGCCAGATTTTTCAGCAATTTTGAGGTATAATGAGCTAATAGTTTTGTATTACCGTTATAAATGACACGAAGCAGTGTGTTTTGATTTATATGGCCTTGATTCGTTTTGAAACCGTTTTTAAAGGTAATATTTCCGTTTTTTTCTTTTATGACAAAACCGTCTATTTTTTTGGCAGAAATAATAAAGCGCTTTTTATTTTTAATATATTCAACAGCATTTTTTTGCATATTGTAGCGAATAGGGAGCGTATTGGATTTGGCTCCTCCTTTCAGGATGATATAACCCTTTTGCCATTTCGCAAAATAGGGGGACCCCCTATAATCATTAGCATGTTTTACCGTAATCCCGCCACTGTGTATATCCTGGGAAATTCGATGCATCTCTTCTCTTGTTAAAGTATTGTTATCTTGTGCGGCAACCACAAAGGTAACGGCAAATAAGTAAGTGAAAAGGCAAATGAGATATTTCATAAGGGTGGTGGTTTAAAGAAAAACTGATTCGGAAAAATTTGTTTACTACTTATTTTATATATATTAATTTAATTGATCAAAATACAGGGAATAATTAATTTATGTTTAACAATTGCTCATCAAACCATTGCAAAACAAAGCCTGTTTTTAAATTATAAATCCTACAGTATAAAGGCTTTATATACCGTGTTGCATTGCGTATTTTCATTGAACGATGTATATTGGTCTCGATTATCTGAAGTTATATTAATCACATATCTTTTTTAGTATTCAATTTATGAATTCAGCAATACGCCGTACGAAAATTGTCTGCACCCTGGGTCCCAGTAGTCAAAGTGAAACTCAAATAGCCAAATTGGTTCAGCATGGAATGAACGTTGCCCGGCTGAATTTTTCGCATGGAAGCCATGCAGAGAAGAAAGAGGTGGTAGAATCCATTCGCAGGGTGGCGGATGCCTATAATGTCACCCTCCCGATATTGGCCGATTTGCAGGGACCGAAGATCCGTGTTGGAACCATGAAGGATGGAAGCCAGTATATTGAAAAGGATGAGATTGTTAAATTGGCTTCAGGTAATTCAATTAAAGGGACCTCGGAAATTATTCCCATCGACTACCCGTACTTGCATAAAGACGCTGTTAAAGGGGACAAAATTTTAATTGATGACGGGCTCCTGGAACTAAAGGTTGTTGCAAAGAAGAATAATGAAATTGAGGCGCGTGTAATTGTGGGCGGAGAGGTGAAATCGCGAAAGGGTGTAAATCTACCCGGGGTCGATATATCCATGGCTTCACTAACCCCCAAAGATATCGAGGACCTGGAATATGCGGTTTCGCTGGAAGTGGATTATGTAGCGATGTCGTTCGTCCGTACGGCCAGTGATGTCGAAGAGGTTATCTCACGGCTGCGGGCGTTTGGTTCGCAAGCAGGCGTCATAGCTAAAATTGAAAAACCGGAAGCGGTTGAAAACATCGATGATATTATTGAGGAGTCGGATGGGGTCATGGTTGCCCGCGGCGACCTGGGCATCGAAATTCCCAGCGAACAGGTGCCCCTGATCCAAAAACGAATTATAAATCGTTCACGAAAGGCCGGGAAACCGGTTATTACTGCTACTCAAATGTTGGAATCAATGATCAATAATCCGCGCGCAACCCGTGCTGAGAATTCAGATGTGGCTAATGCTGTTCTCGACGGTACAGACGCGGTGATGCTTTCCGGCGAATCGGCAGTAGGCGATTATCCCGCCGCGGCGGTTCAGGCGATGGACCGGATTTGTCGTTCGGTTGAGGCTAATGCGACACAGCTCTATAACAGCCTTGAATTTCGGAAACCGGAGTGGAAGAAAAATCAAATTCCGGAATCCATGTCGAATGCCGCTGTTTCACTGGCGCGTAATGTAGATGCAAAAATAATTGGCACGCTCACCCAATCGGGAACCACAGCACGGCGAATTGCAAAGTTCCGGCCCCATGTGCCCGTAATTGCTTTCACAGAGAGCTTTAAAGTGAGTAATCAACTGGCCCTGGTATGGGGGGTCACGCCCGTTGTTATAGAAGCTCACTCCGATACCGACCGAAGCATTCGCCTGATGGAAAATCAACTGGAAAAACTTGGACTGGTGCAGCATGATGACCGGGTTATTCTTACCAGTGGCATGCCGGTTGCTAAAAGGGGACGTACAAATATGGTAAAAGTGAGTACGATTAATGAGACTGACACTTAAGGGGTAATATTTTTACATTTTCGGCAGATAAATAGGTATCATTCCGGAGAGTCAATAAAAATTCAATAATAATGGATCGTTGTGAAGAAAGCCGCCTTCATAGTTCTTCTGCTTATTACGGCTGGCTGCGGGAATTCGCTTAAGCATTCCTGGAAAAATTTTACTGCTTATTACAATACCTTTTATGATGCCAAAAAGGATTTTAAAAAAGGGTTAGCCGAAGTCAATAAGCAACCAATTCAAATCCGCCCGGATACTTTGGTACTCGTTCATCCCACGCCTCCCCTGGCAGGCAAGCAGAATTTTAATAATGCCGTGAATAATGCTGCCGATATTCTGCGCCGTTTTCCCAACACCAAATGGACCGATAATGCTTTACTTCTTATCGGAAAGTCTTATTATTATTTACATGATTTTTTTAAAGCGCAGCAGAAGTTTAATGAGGTACTCGCCTTGGATGAACAGACGCCCCTGAAGCAAAGGGCCGTAATCTGGGAAGGACGGACATTATTGGGTATTTCTTCATTTGAACACGGGATTACCTTTTTAAATAGCGAGCTGAAAAAATACCGGGGAGACTGGAAAGCCCGTAATAAAGCGGAGTGCCAAATTTTGCTTGCTGAACATAATGCAATGATGAATAACTGGAATCGGGCAGCGAGCCTTTTAAGATCCGCTCTGAAGCACACGCACGATAAAAAGCTTCGCGGGCGGAGCTATTTTTTATTGGGTCAGTTATTACTGCGCCAGCAGGATTATTCCTCAGCATTTAAGGCTTTTAGCCGGGTACAGAGAAATCATCTCGACTATGCCTATCAATATTGGGCATATATAAAGAGAGGGGAAATGGCCCGCAAGTCCGGTAATTTGGCATTGGCTTCGTCGATATATTCTTCAATGATAAATAACAATAAGAATTTTAAGCGGCGCGGTGAAATTTATTATCAGCAGGCCCTTAATTACATGGGGAAGGGAGAATATCAGAAGGCTTTAACGGATTTTAAAAAGGTGTTAAATAGTTCTTCCGCGAATAGCTCAGATGAATTATTGGGTAAATCGTATTTTAAGTTGGGGCAGTTATATCGCGATCACTTAAAGAACTATAAAATGGCAGCGGCATATTTCGACTCGGCTTCGACGCAGTACTCGGGGATGAGTCGGGGTGTAAATACGCAGAAAGTTCACCGGTTGGCTTCAGCTTATAAAAAATATGTTGAGTTAAAGCACGAAATAGATCGGGATGATAGCTTATTGGCTCTCGGATCACTGAGTAAAAAAGCTTTGCGGAAAAAGTTGGTCAGTATTCATCACCAACAAAAGCATAGTTTGGAAACCAGAAGCAATGCTTTTCGGGGGCAAAACAATCCTTCAAACAGTGTAACCCGGAATATAGATACTCCTGCCAAATCTGATCAGGGGGCAGCAAAATACGGATTTCTCGATTATAAAAATGCCCAGATGGTCCGCCGGGAAAAGCAGAAATTTATCGCGGTTTGGGGGCAACGTCCGCTGGAAGACAATTGGCGCAGAAAGGATGTTGGTACAGCTGCCAACACCAGTGGAAATCAGGATTTGAGCGCCGCCCCCGATTCTTCCGGCAGCAACCGGCCATTGGGGACAGCGGAAGGCAAAATGTCGGGCCTCAATATAGGAAATATCCCCGAGACCGCCCGCGCCCGGAAGAAGCTTCAGCATCAGCAATTACAAACCAAATATCAGCTTGGCAGTCTTTTTTTTCTCACGCTGAATCAGCCGGACAGTGCGGCCTATTATTATCACCGCATTCTTCATGGGAAAGCCTCATCTTCACTTCAGGCGCGGGCCCTGTACTCTCTTTACGAACTTTATCATTTAAACGAACAGCCTGATAGTGCCTCAAAATACAAAGCGAAAATTTTAAATAACTTTAAGGGGACACGATTTGCCAGGCAAATACAGAAAAATTCGGGCAATGCACCTGTCGCGACCTCCGCTGTCCAGGATGACTCTACAGGAAATTTGATAGAGAGGATGCGTCAAATTTTGAATCTGTCCGACTCTTTAAGCGAAAAAAATGTAGCTGCAAAACTTCACAGCCTGGCATTAAATCACATGCAGTCCCCGGAGGCTCCGCTCATCTACTACCAGGCAATTCGCCATTATATCCGGTTTGCAGAGTTGAGTGATTCAGTGCGGGCGATACCAGATACATTAATGACGGTGGCCCCGGACAGCGTTACGGCATCATATACCGGTCAATATTGGGATCGGGTGCGTAAAATGATACAAAAATTTAAAAAAAGTTTTCCTGACGATGCTCACCGGCACCAGGTGAATTTATGGCTAAGTATTTTAGAAGATTCCACATCGAAAAAATCAATACCGACGTGTAAAACATTGGGAGTACGGCCCAGAATCATACCCGGCAAAAAGCATTTTGTGCGATCAATTAAGTTGCCTGAAAAGGTCAAACATTTAAACATGTCGGGCAATATTCGTTTTCAACTCACTATTAAAAAAGACGGCTCGGTTGGGGCATACAAGTTGCTTTCACCCCCGACACATACCGGTCTTGAACAGGCTTATGAGAAAGCGATCCGAAACTCATTGCACTTCAAACCGATACAGCAGCATGGAAAAGCGGTTAAAGTATCCTGCAAGGTGACGTTTCCCGTACATTAGGAACCGGTTTTCGGTAAACAGGTTTTGACGCGAGTCATGGCATTCAGGTTAATTAATGTGAGTTTGGGCAAAGTTTTTTGCCAGGCTGTGAAAGAAGCTATTTCACAGAGGGGCACAAAGAAATCACAGAGTTTCACGGAGATATTTTCTCTGTGATGCTCTGCGTTTCCTCAGTGCCTGTGCACCGGAGTGCTTCGGCATGCAGGTGCGCAGCTTTGTGTAATAGCTATTGAACACTTATTTGCTATTTCTTAACTCCATCGATTCGTTTTAAAACGAGCATCTGTTATCTCATTACATTCAGCATAAAAATTGTTGCGTTTAGCATATAACTTAATTTTTAGCCTTGTTATCCCGAACTCAGGTTAATTTATGAATTGAAGAAAGTCCGTTTTGCCTGAGGTAATTTGCCAGCCCGCGATTGATCTTTTTCACCAGCGATGGTCCTTCATAGATCAGGCCGGTGTAACACTGCAGCAAATCCGCGCCGGCTTGCAGCATTTTAAGAGCGGCTTGAAAAGAGTTTATTCCTCCGACGCCAATGATTGGTTTTTGCTGGCCAACCATGGCTCGGAGCCACTGAACAATGCGCGTACTTTTAAATGAAATGGGCGGGCCGCTCAAGCCGCCACTTCCAATAGCCTGTATTTTCGCTGGATTGCTCATCAAGTTTTTGCGGGAGGCCGAGGTGTTGCTTGCCACATAGCCATCAACTTGGTGGTCTTCACAAACATCAACGCGATCCTGCAATTCTTCACGACTTATATCGGAAGAAAACTTAACAAGGGTCGGTTTCGAATGGATATTATTTTTATTTATAAGAGCGGATAGCAGTTCATCCAGCAACACGGGATCTTCAAATGTTCTGCCATCCTCGGTGTTGGGGCAGGAAATATTGATGGTGATATAGTCAGCAATTTTCTGAGCTTCTCTATAGCTGAACAAATAGTCTTTGATGGCCGCCTCGCCCGTGATATTTGGACCGGGCGTTTTGGCAATGTTTATTCCGAGTGGAAATGAAAAGTTTATTTGTTGTAATCGTCTTACTACGGTCTGTACCCCGTCGTTATTTAATCCCATTCGATTGATTATCGCCTGATCGTCGGGCAGACGGAAGGCCCGTGGTTTGGGATTCCCCCCGTGGGCCTGCGCAGTAACACTTCCCACTTCAATGAAGCCCATACCGAGTGTCTCCATCGCACGAACAAGGCAACCATTTTTATCGAAACCAGCTGCCAACCCGACCGGGTTGCGAAACGTTAACCCCCAGAATTTTTGAGTCAGGGATGGAGATTGGAAACTATAAATCGTTTTAACCAAAGTGGACAAAAGGTTAGACCGTTGTAATCGTTCAACGATATTATAGGTGATTTCATGCGCTTGCTCCGCATCAAATTGAAAAAGCAGGGGCCTGAGCAATGACTGATATATCATTATCCTGAACTTCTGTTCGTCTTAAGAACCGTTTTAAGGGAAGATTATGTATTGTTTGAATTTAATAGTTTTATATTTGGTTCCCAATTAAATCCTTTGCACCAGCTATCTAACGATCAAATAATTTTGAAGGGATCGTTAAGCTCCTCTTGGGGAAGTCTAACCGGCCATGTCAGGACAGCCGGAGGGGGGGCGGTCCCGCATCACAGGCAACGCGAAAAGGAATGATTTTTTGTTAATCGGACCCAAATGAGGAAGGATCGATTATACTTTCAAAGCCTCTCATGCGTTAAAACTTAAAGGGCGGACTGGTGTAGCATAGGAGAGGGTATCTGGACAGCATTAACGGCAAAGTAGCGGGCTTATACATTTTTTGCATGAAAATGCAGGGTCAATACTAAAAGTGAGCTTTGCGCCACAGGCATGCCTTGGGCAGAATACCGATAGCATTTGTTACAGGTTCTCAAATGTTGTTCATGATAATCCCTTTTCAACGGCGATAAACGGTATTATCACTTGAGCACTTGTGCCGGCTACTGTCGGCATTCCTTTACCGAAAGCATTCGGGATCGAAATGATACATGGGTTCTGCAAAGGCCTCTAAAAAGCTTTTACTCCATCATCAGCTATTGCGAGTTTGAATCGCTCCAACTTCGCTGGTTGAAAAACAAGTGGTGAGAAGATGCATAAAATTTCATATACTTTAGATTATAAGAAACCGGGGTGGCTGTACAAACGATTTTATTTTTTAATTCTTTTCAGCACGATAGCTAATGGCACGATCTGCTAATTTTTATGGGTTGGCAATTGAAGAATGCAACATTCAAAAGCTCGTATTGTTATTGTTTGATATGGCAGGCAACCGGCGTTTATAAGGACGCGATTCATGATTGAGAACATCGAAGACGTGCACAATTATTTAGACGAAATTCCGTCATTTAGAAATGACGGGCAGCCGGCAGCAGATTTTCAACTTGAACGATTTGCTGAGTTTTGTGCAGAGATCGATAATCCGCAGCGACAATTTGCCTCCATACATGTGGCGGGAAGTAACGGCAAGGGCAGTACGTGCCAGCTTTTAGCGTCCATCTACGAGCAGGCGGGGTATGATACCGGCTTATATATTTCTCCCCATTTGATATCGTATGATGAACGTTTTACGATCAATGGCCGTCGCATCGACGATGGGGCAATGATTGATTTTTTTCAGTCTTTCGAGGGACTGATCAATCGTTATAAAATTACATACTTTGAAGTTAGCACGGCATTGGCCTTTTGGTGGTTCGCTCGGCAAAACGTTGATATTGCAATGATAGAAACGGGACTGGGCGGGCGTCTTGATGCAACGAACATTATTAGCCCGCTCGCTACGTTGATCACAACGGTGACCCTGGATCATACCGATATTTTGGGGGAAACGATCAGTGAAATCGCTGCCGAGAAAGCTGGAATTATTAAACCCGGAGTACCGGTTATTTTAGGCAATGTACCGCACGAGGCTAAACAAGTAATTGAATCAAAAGCAGATGCGCAGGATGCACCGATTTTTGATAGCACCGCGTATCTTCCGGCCTGGAACAGGGGACGGTATCAATTGACGATTGAAGGAAAGGAACGAACATTTAATTCAACCCTGCGGACTCCCGTTCAGGCTTATAATATTGCAGCGGCCTGGCAGCTTACGGAGGTGATTCAGCAGGATTTCCCGACCACCCGCGCACAACGTAAAGCTGGAATTGAAAAAGTGGGAGAAACATTTCCCAATCCGGGTCGGTTCGAACAGTTACACAACACGCTAAATTGGTATTTTGACGGCGGACATAACGTTCAGTCGGTGCAGGCCATGAAAAATATGGTCAAAACTATAAAACCTGTTAATGATTCGATTCTTGTACTCGCTCTTATGAATGATAAAATTAACAAAAAAATGATGTCAGAATTTTTGGAATTCAAAAAAATCATTTATTATACACTTCCTATAGGGAGGGCGGCAACGATCCATGATATTCAACCATGGTTGCCGAATGTTCAGTCATTTCCGGTTGATGAAGAAAGTCAGAACAAATTGTTGAATGAGTTTGAATCAGAATTAGTAATATTTGCCGGAAGTTTTTATTTTTACGCTACGGTTAGAGATTGGTTAGCACGATATGTAATCGATTGCTAAACTTTTATCCATCCCAACGCATCATCCGTCAACAATACTTCACGTCAACAACTCTCTCTGATAGTTAGTATAAGCAAGACTAAGTACAGCATATATTTCATCTCAATTTAAAATAATTTTTTAGGAAACCCATGTCAGAAACTGAGACTGAAGAACTGACAAGAGAAGACATAGAATCGTTGGAGCAAAAGACTGTTAAGCAGCTTCATGAACTGGCTCGAAATATCGGGCTAAAATCCATTTACGGACTACGTAAAAAAAATCTTATCGAAAAAATAAAAGATAAAGTGACTGAATCAGATGATCAGCCTGAGACTGGCGGAGATACACAGCAGGACGGCACAAGGCACACGCAGCCGTATGAAAGTGATGAGAATAAATCAGGCCGTTCCCAGTCGGGCAATAAAAAAAGTAAGAAAAAAGGCAAAAATAGTGTTCATAATATTCTGCCAGAATCGGATGCCGATACGCTGGAAGAACGCCTGAAAGAAATAGAACCGGATTTGGGACCTTATTTAATCCAGGAGGGCACGCTCGAAATATTGCCCGACGGCTATGGATTCCTGCGTTCGGCCAATTATAATTACAAGGCCAGTCCGGATGATATTTATGTATCTCCTTCGCAAATCAAGCGCTTTCGTTTACGGCAGGGCGATTGTGTAATCGGCATCATTCGTCCGCCCAAAGTGGGAGAGCGCTATTTTGCACTGCTCCGTGTTGACGGGGTAAACGGGAAAATACCTCACGACATGGATAACCGGGGCAACTTCGAAGATATGCTGCCTATTTATCCAAATGAGCGTTTTAAACTGGAACACCGCGCCAATGAATATACAACACGTGTTGTGGATCTGTTTGCGCCAATTGGTAAAGGCCAGCGGGGACTGATCGTAGCGCAGTTTAAAACCGGTAAAACAACCCTGTTGCAGAATATTGCAAACGCTGTCAATAAGAATAACCCTGAGACGAAAGTTATTATATTGCTTATTGATGAGCGCCCGGAAGAGGTGACAGAAATGGAGCGTCATGTAAAAAATGCTGAAGTCGTCGCCTCAACTTTTGACGAGCGCCCGGAAAACCATATCGGCCTATCCGAAATTGTATTCGAAAAATCCAAGCGCATGGTTGAGAGCGGACACGATGTGCTTATCCTGATGGACTCCATTACGCGTCTGGCACGTGCGTATAACATTTGTGCCCCGAATACGGGTCGGACAATGTCCGGCGGGGTAGATTCTGAGGCTCTTAAAGAGCCGCGCCAGTTGTTCAGTTCAGCCCGGAATATTGAAAATGGTGGCAGTCTTACTATTTTGGCTACGGCCCTGGTTCAGACCGGTTCGCGCATGGATGATTTGATTTTTGAGGAATTCAAGGGCACGGGTAACCTCGAAATACAGCTGGAACGTAACCTTTCCGAACGCCGTATTTTCCCTGCCATGGATATCTTTAAGAGCGGGACACGCCGCGAGGAACTTATTGTGCCGGAAGAAGAACGCGAAAAAGTGGTGCTGCTTCGTCGTTACCTGAGCCAAATGAATGCATTCGAGGCGATGGAATTCACGCTCAACAAAATGAAAGGAACCAAGAATAACAAAGAGTTTCTGATATCCATGAATAAATAGATTGGCTCTCCCGAACGACGATATCGCTTATCCTTCCTGAGATAATTTAAATGGTACTTTAAATAACGCAAGCCCGTCATAAAAGATCGAATAATCCGGATCTTTTGCTAAGAGAGCCATTCCCGTTCCCCTTTGTTGTACAATATTCCGAGAAGAAGCCACAGAAAGCGTTAAGGGCAGATTCTGCTTTGTGTAATAATGCGACTTCCCTAAGAGTTCGCAGTGTGTAAACCATGGTATTTTGTCATACCAGTCAGCCCCGGAAAGACTAAACGTGAGTTTAGGTTAACCCAACAAGGTGAAACGGGATTCCCTATAAGGAGAAAAGGATACCCAACGCCGGTTTTAGAAAAAATAGCGACAGGAATTCGGCAGAATGCAGCGTTAAGAAAAAATCCGCTCCGCAGAGGCCCCCCGAAGCAGGCAGGCCCGTCGGGGAGCTTCGGATTTTTTTAGCGGAAGGCAGCCAGATTCAGCTATTTTTTCACCAACCGGCGGGTTTTGGTTACTTTTGCCCGTTCAAAAGTAACACCAAGAACGGATATACGCCGTTTATATGAATCAAAGCACAAAAACCAGCATTCTTATCTCG
>DASQZL010000261.1:0-10703 GCA_035638715.1 Balneolaceae bacterium | reverse complement strand
TTTCCTCTGCTTTTTCTCAATTGTCATTTCTGTTTCAATTACCGTGGCCCTCCTGCATAAATGACAACAATTCGTCCTGATTGATTTATCGCCAATACTTAAGACACATTTTCGGTGCAGTCTAATTTATTCATATTGATTGAATAACGAGTCAGGACGGGAATTTCGCTATTTCTTTTTAGTTGTGACAGAAATAGGGCATGTCTTATCTCTTCTCTATGTATGCACAGTTTTAACAAAATTGAGGATTTACAACATGAAAATAATGTTATTTACAGTTTTGGGCTTGATGTTCACGGTCTCGGCCTATGGACAGGTAAGCCTGAAAGTATCGGTCGTGAATAATAAAACGGGTAAGCCGATAGCAAATTTGCCGGTCATTTTGAGAAATACATCGATTGGCTACCGGCAGGTGCGAAAGACGAACAAACAGGGGAAGGTACTTTTTAAAGGATTGAGTACGTCAGGTAGCTATACGGCAACTTCTGCCGGGACGGCTGAATTTTACAAATTCGAAACGCAAAATATCACACTCAGTGCCAATAAAAATCAAAGCATCACTATTGCCGTCACTCCAAAAAGCACGAAAAATTTGGGAAAAATTACCGTCAGCGGAAATAATTCGGTAGCCCATATCAACACGGTTGATGCCCAGGTATCGTCACAACTGAACACCGCAGAGGTCGAAAATTTACCGATTCGCGCTCGCGATTTTCAGCAGGCGCTGTTTCGGTTGCCCCACGTCGTAAAAGCGACAGGTGGTTTTATTACGGCCCCCAAGATGAGTATCAATGACGGAAAGCCCGAATATACCAATTATTTGATCGACGGTCTCGACAACAACGAAAATGACGTTGGCGGCCCGAAGTTTCCAATCCCCCAGGGATTTATCCAGAATATCAGCGTGCTGTCCAGTAACTATTCGGCCGAATACGGTCAGTCGGTTGATGGCGTCGTTAATGTAACAACGAAATCGGGTACCAATAATTTGAGAGGGCAGGGCTATTTTGAGACGCGCCCCGGCCCGGTTATCGACGCAAGTTCACCATTCATCCAAAATGATCAGGCACAGGCAGGATTCCAGCGCTACCAGGGTGGTTTCGATATCGGCGGACCTATTGTAAAAAACAAGACCTTCTTTTTTGTAGATGCCGAGGGGACGGTAGACATAAATGATAATGTTTTGCGGGTGCCACAGCTTGGGTTCAGCAAAACTTTGGAGGGCTATGATCACAAGGGACTTTTTTCGGCAAAACTGGATCAGAATTGGAATGATAATTTTCATTCGTCGCTGCGGGCCGATGTAGGTTTGGTATCACTTGAACGACAGGGCGGGGGACTCACTGGCAGCGGAATTATCTTTCCCTCGGCTTCGTATATGGAGGATCGCAAATCGGTGGAGGTTGCAAACATTAATACCTATCATTCGTCGGCATTTAGCTCAAAAACCAGTTTGCTCTATTCACACTTCTACTGGAATTATTCCCGGCCGATCAATCCCGGTAACAATCCGGATGTAACGCTGGAAGATCCCCGGCAGATAGCTTTCGCGCACATCGGCGCGCCGGGGTTTCCATTTATCCTGTTTGAAAATACCGGTCAGCTGAAGCAAAAATTTATCTTTACCCACGGTCATCACCAAATCAAAGTGGGCGGAGGTATTGTTACTTCAAACTTTTCCCTGACGGGCGGGGGTAATCCCAATGGCAGTTATACGGTGATGCTCACTCAACAGCAGATCAATCAGATTAAACAGAAAAATGTAGGCGCGCAGCTGGGAATTCATGACGTACCCTCCGATGCCAGAGTGACGAATTACAGTGTGAATTTACGCTCTAACCCATTTGGACGCAGGCAGAACCGATTCAATATTTATGCCGAAGATTTATGGTCGGTCAGCAATCGCCTGAATTTGTCTTTTGGAGTTCGATATGTTTACGATAATTTATCAAAAGGTGGTGGGGGCACCGGCGACTGGAATAACATCGGGCCGAGATTTAGTTTTAACTACCGGCTCAATAATAAAAGCGTGATCAGGGGCGGCTACGGGCGATATTTCCAAAAAATTCAATATACTATTGTCAGTGATGCACTGGAATTTGGCCGGAATAGCCCGGATTTCCGCAGTGAGCTGAAAGCATTGATTCGAGACGGCCGGCTGCCTAAAGATACGAATATTAATAAGGTCACTTTTAAGGGACCCGTTTCGGCCAGTGCAGAGAACGTCAAGTATTTACAGGGACCGAGCCGGTCTCAGCTACAGGATCAGAGCGGTAATGTTTTCACGAATACGGCACGTATATTGAATCCCAACGGCTACAAAAATCCGTATAGCGATCAGTTTGAACTGGGGTACCAGCGACAATTAAAACAGGATCTTTTTTTCTCGGTTGATTTAATTTATCACCGCACACGAGATTTATTTGTACTTCATGAATTGAATGCCCCGGCCTCACCCTCTTACTATCCACTGACAAGGAATTTTGTGCCGCCAGCCGGTCAGTCGCGCAAAGTGCGCAGCCCCAGACAGGCGGATGCCAAACGTCCGGTGCCAATTCTCTATAACAGTCAAGGCAAGCCATTCGGGCTGGTTCAGGGTGATAGTCTTTACGGCGTTTCGCGCGGCATCGCCATGGGCACGAACGAGGGGCAGTCGCAATACTATGCGGCTACCATCGGTCTAAAGAAAAATCGCGGTAATGATAATTATTCTTTCAAGATTTTTTATACGCTTTCACACGATAAAACCAATACCGAGGGATTTAATTTTCGGGCGGTGAACGACAATCAGTTCAGCAAAGAATTCGGGCCGTCAACCAACGACCGAAATGATGTACTCAAAGGTTTTTTCACATATTATCCGGTGAACGGCTTGCACATTACGGCGACTACCAATATTCAAAGCGGGCAGCCCGTCAATCGCGTGCCGGATGCTTCAAAATATTATTACATTAACAGCAACGGGCAAAAAGTGCATACAACAGATCTGAATGGCAACGGCATTGGCCGATCATTCCAGGGAGACACGTACAGCACCATCCTGGACCGGACCCCGGGAGCCTCCCGCAATAGCGACCGGCTGCCATGGGCGGTGACGTTCGACCTAAGCGCTCAGTATAAACTTTCGCTGGGCGGTGATCAAAAGCTGGAATTTCGAGCTGACGTGTTCAATATTTTCAATGCAGAAAATTGGAGTGGCTTCCAAAATGACGGTGTCCCGACCAATCAAATTCAGGTAGGGCCCGCCAGTTCCGGTCGCTTCGTACAACATGCCGCTTCACCGCCACGACAGTTCCAGTTCAGCGTGCATTATCTATTTTAAAATGAGCGAATAGAGAACAAAAACATCACTCAATTGATCAACGATATACTGCGAGAAATCAGTTTTAAATGATTTTGCATTATGAAAAAACAACTTCGAATTTATTTAGCTGTTTCGTCATTGATAGTATTGGCGGGATGTAGCGCGTCACAAAAAAAACCGCAAAATCTGAAAAAACTTAGCTGGAAACAGATAAAAAAACGTGCTCGGGGCCAGACCGTCAACTGGATGATGTGGGAAGGATCGCCGGAAGTCAATGCCTACATCAATAATTATGTGGTACCGCAGGTAAAAAAACGCTATGATATCGATCTGAAAATTTCGAGTGGACAGGGCAACCAGATCGTTTCAACCCTGATGACTGAACAACAGGCCGACAAAAAAACAAGCGACATCGATCTGGTCTGGATCAATGGTCCCACTTTCTATCAACTTCGTCAAATTCACGCTTTATATGGGCCATTCGTCCGGAAATTGCCCAACGCCAAATATGTCAATTTCAACAACCCGTTTATAAAATATGATTTCCAGCAAAAAGTGAACGGCATGGAAGCCCCTTGGGGCATCACTCAGTGGGTGATGATCTACAATTCAGAAAAAGTGAAACATCCGCCGCGAAATATGCAGCAGCTGGCAAATTACGTAAAAAATCATCCGGGTACCTTCACTATTCCGAACGAATTTACCGGTATGACATTTTTGAAAAATTTGATGATCGAGATGACCGGCAAGAAAAAACTACATGGCAAATTTAACAAGCAGATTTATAAAAAATACTCCTCGCGGCTTTGGAAATACCTGAATGGCATCAAACAATATTTTTGGAAACAGGGGCAGACCTTTCCTTCAACCATGGCTGCGATGAATCAGATGTTTGCCAGCGGGGAACTCAATTTTTCAATGACATTTGGGGCCAACAGTATTGACAGAAAAATTGCTGATGGGACCTATCCCAAAGCGAGCCGGGCATATTTACTTCAACCCGGGACCATTCAGAATACGAATTATATTGGCATTGTTAAAAACTCGGCTCACAAAGCGGCGGATATGGTAGTGGCCAATTTTCTGCTTTCACCTGCGGCTCAATATCAAAAAATGCGGCCTGGCAAGATGGGCAGCCGCACGGTGCTCGCCGTTAAAAAGTTGCCCCAAAAATGGCAGAAAAAATTTTATCGGATCCCTGAGAGTAATCACGCTCCGCCACGTAGAATATTGGAAAATAACGCTTTACAGGAATTACGCCCTCAATATATGACGCATCTTTATGAAGATTTCAGGACGAATGTTATTCAACAAT
Source organism: Balneolaceae bacterium (assembly GCA_035638715.1). Lineage (GTDB taxonomy): Bacteria > Bacteroidota > Rhodothermia > Balneolales > Balneolaceae > SMO-BIN1. Next base: position 6,084 of record DASQZL010000261.1, on the reverse strand, counting down.
AAGCTCGATCTTGTCGGGTTGTTGCTCTTTTTTTTGCTGGCCGTGTTGCCGCTGGTGCTGGGCGTCGGCTATGCATTGCTGTACAGCACGGGAATTATCGGTGTGCTCAATCATGGCTTTACGCTTCACTACTGGAAGGAAGTCCTGCAAGATCCGGAAATTTATTATTCGCTCGGCTTTAGTTTTTACGTTGCCGCGACTGCTTTACTCATTGCTGTAATACTGGCACTGGCAGGGACGTTGCTTTTTCACAGGGAAATTGGCCGCGGTTTTTTTTCATATATCGTCTATTTTCCGCTGGCTATTCCGGGCATCGTTGCCGCACTGTTTGTGATGCAGATTTTCTCCGGCGCCGGCTTCCTGTCACGTATTTGCTACCAATTTGGTTTGATCAATTCAGTGCACAATTTTCCCGGTTTGATTAACGATCAGTGGGGTATGGGAATCATTTTAGCATTGGTGATGCTGTCCACACCCTTTTTCATGATCTATTTTCAAACGATTTATCAGTCCGAACGGCTGGAAGAACTGCACCAGCTGGCAACAACGCTGGGGGCTTCTTGGCATGAAATTGCCCTGAAAGTGAAAATTCCCATCATCCTTCGGCGGGCATTCCCCACACTGGTGCTCTATTTTATTTTTATGCTGGGCTCGTACGAAATACCATTGCTGCTGGGAGCGCAATCCCCGCAGATGGTCTCCGTGCTGGTGATTCGCAAACTGCGCCGCTACAACCTGATGAATATACCCCAGGCCTATATTATTGCTATTTTGTACATCATTCTTGTGCTTTCAATAGTGGTGTATTTGTTCAAGAAAAGGAAGTTACAATATGATCTCTAAACTGAAGTATCCAATACTGGGGATGATCGCACTGCTTTTTGTATTCCCCTTTGGCTACATTATCCTGCTGTCGCTGGCCCGTCATTGGAGCTTTCCCGCGGTGTGGCCGAAGCAACTCACCTTTGCTAACTGGAAGATGATCTTTTCTGCCCAAGGTGGAATGATTAGAAGTTTCGTGATATCTGTCGTCATTTCTTTATCCGTCGCCTTTTTTTCGACATTAACCGGCTTTATCACCAGTAAATTTATCGCTTACAGCCGTTATCGCAGGGCGCTGATGCTTTTTTCTTATTTCCCGTTTATTTTATCGCCGGTTGTCTATGCCGGCTGTATCTATTTCTTTTTCGTAAAAATAGGTCTTTCAGGTACAATCCCGGGCGTGATGATTGCACAGTTGATTATCGCATATCCGTATGCTGTTATCATTTTCAGTGGTTTTTGGAGCGACCGGCTTCGATCAATGGAGAACCTGGTGACGACGCTGGGCGGCAATAAATGGCAGGCGTATGTGAAGGTGCTGCTACCGGCGGCGCGAGGTATGTTGCTGGTCTGTTTTTTTCAAACCTATTTGATATCATGGTTTGAGTATGGATTGACGAGCATCATCGGCGTGGGACAAGTTCAAACGCTTACAATCAAAGTTTTTAAATATGTTAACGAGGCAAATATGTATTATGCTGCGCTGGCGGCATGTCTGCTTATTTTACCACCGGTTATTTTGCTCTATATTAATAAACGCTTCATCTTCAAAACCCGTCATTAAATAACAAGATGATCGATAATTTAAAGTCTTCTTTGTGCAATAGTTGCTATACAATAAACTTCCGTTGAGGATGGCTCAATAATTTATGTTACTGGAAATCAAAAATATCAGCAAATCTTTCGAAAATGAGACCGTGCTCCGTGATTTGTCGTTTGCCGTCTCAGGGCGGGAAACAGTGAGCGTACTGGGCAAATCCGGGATCGGAAAAACCACGCTGATGAAAATTATTGCCGGAATTCTTGAGGCCGACCGCGGGCAGGTACTTCTCAATGGGGAGGACGTCCATCAGATGATCCCGCACAAACGAAATCTTGTATATTTGTATCAGGAAACTCTGCTTTTTCCGAATAAAACCGTCTTTGAGAATATCGCCTTCGGGCTGCGGGTGCGAGATACATCTGGGGAAGAAATTCGCCAGCGCACACATGCCATGATCGATAGCCTGGAATTGACCGGCAAGGCCGAACGGATGCCGCACGAGCTTTCCGGTGGACAAAAACAGCGGGTTGCATTTGGCCGTGCGCTCATCATTAATCCGGAAGTTTTACTGCTGGATGAACCGTTCGGCAATCTCGACGTTGAGACGCGCAAATCGATGCAAGATTTATTCAAGAAAATGGCAAAAAAATATCGGATCACTTCGCTTTTTGTGACGCACGATCTGAAGGAGGCCATTTTAATGGGCGATCGCATCGGGCTGATGAAAAACAACCAGCTTCGAATGTATAATTCGACCGGGGAATTCGTGGAAGATCCCGCTTCCGGGGTTGATGATGAAATAGAATTCTGGAATTCGCTGAGATGACGGTCATCAACAACGTATTAAAAAGAAATTAAAGGCTGTGTGTGACAAGCCAAAACTTATATTTCAAGCATGGACGCTTGAAATAGCTGTGTAAGTGAACGCAGTTGTAATTTCTGTCTTCCCGATGAGGCCGATCAAATCGGGCGAAAGGGGGATCTCAACCGTCAATACTTTTCCAGTCTGCATCAATAAATAATCTTTATCACTGTTTGAGATCGCTCACCGTCTCCCGGCGATTCGGGTTGACAGGATGGTTGGTCCTTTAATTATTACCGCCCCTCCAACTTTGCTATAGAAAATCTCCGGGAGCCTCTGAGCTTCCTCCGTCTAACTCCGTGATAAACCTTATTCATCCATTACCAGCGAATATGCACGCTCAAGCAGGTCCTTTTTTCCTTCAAGATCAAGCGGCAAAGGAAGCTGCGCCAATCCTAAAATGCGGCGCATAATTTCAACACCTGCATATTGCCGGAACAAGAGATCAGAAAATCCCATTGGGGTTTCGTATTTATCCAATATGTTTTCCGAAATTGCATCCGGTTGGTTGGCCATCAATAGGTGGGCATAGAACACCCCCAGATCGAACTCGGCATCGCCGAAAAAGCAAAATTCCGGATCAATAACATGAACGCCTTCTTCCGTCTGCAGGAAACTTCCGGGATAATAATCTCCCTGAAGCAATACATGACCGTTTTGCAAATAACGTGATTTCAGAAAATCGATCTGGGCCAATAAATCACTGTCTTTGCGGTATCGGGCGGCCAAATCAGCCAAACCGGCCGTGATCTCATCCAGGTCCAGCCCGTTGTCCTCAATAAAGGGAAATCGAAAAATATGTTCTGCATTCAACCGGCGCATACCAAAGTTTTCGATATAAAAATCGCATGTCGGCCGGGTGAAATTTTGATGCAGCGCCGACAAATAATCCATTAACATTTGCAGCGTATCTTCGTCCATTTCAGTGCCTTTTTCATAAAGGTAGGTGAGGTCACTGCCATCGCCCAAATCTTCCATGATGAGGATGTGCGAGTCCGGATCGGAATGCAGTAACGCCGGCGAGTGAGAATCAATGGTTTCGTTTTGACTGGTTTGCTGGATATACAGCCCCTCGATGTTGGCCCGATCAGCCGGGGCGGGAATGTCGGGAAATTTTTCGACCCAGGGCCGCGATTGTTTGATAATAAAAGAACTGCCGCCATCAATATTCACACGCAGTACTTTGTTCATATTGCCTTCACCCGCTTTTCCAACGGATTGAATGTTTTTATCCTCATCCAGCCACCCCTGATACCTGAGATATTCTTGCAGTGCCGGGATGTCGTCTTCATCAAGAAAAAAGGCGTGCGGATGCGTTTCCTGAAATTTCTCTGATAAGTCCATATAAATTGGAATTAAGATAAAATTTATTTGCCAAGCAGATTCTCCATCACTACTTGTTTGTATTCAGGAGCTGTTTTATAAACAAAATCGACAGTATCCTGGGTCTTAAAGTCATGCGAGACCTCAAGATACGGTTCTTTATCCCCACCGTAAAAATTCTGAGAATCGTTCTCGCGAACGTTCATAGCCACCGGAATATCGCGATAATAATGAAAATATCTTGATCCCGGGTAGAGCACATGGCCTGAAGTGCTGGTATCGAACGGGATGAAACCGTTGATATTTAGTTCATTTTTCCACCGGTCCATCCAGGGCTGAAGCTGCCGGTAAACCCACCGGTCGCCTTTACGTCCGTTTTTCCTGATTTTTTCAAGATCCTCCTGTTTTAAAAATATGCTTGACGACGCCTCGTAACCGGAGAGCGTCACCGGAATATCTGATTTAATGACGTCCATCATAGACTGTGGATCCATTTCAAAATTATAATCGGGAAAATGAGTTGTACTACCCCGCGTTGTAAATACAGCTCCTTTTTGGCGGCCCGCACAAAAAACGAGATCGTTAATGTTTTGGGCTGCATCCGGATAAAATTCAATCAGGTTGGCTATGTTCGTCGCCGGCCCTATTGCAATCACCGAGAGGTCATCCTTTTCAAGGGCTCCGGCAAGTTCTTCAACGGCCTGCGTCTTTTTTCCCGCGCCTCTGCGGGCATCATCCGTGCCCTTGTAAACAGGGATGGGATAGCGCGCATAAAAATCCAGCAATTTTTTTGTCACCCGGTAGCCATTGTCCACATTGTGAATCAGGCTGATACCTTTGATTTCAACGTTTCGATTATTGAGGGCCATCATCAGCGCGAGGCCGTCATCGACTTCCTGGCCGGGCTTGTTAAAAATAATATCGGTGTCAATCCATATTTTTCGGGGTGATGAATCGGATGTAGCCATAAATTACAGTGGTTTTCAAAACAAAATATAAGGATGAATAGTAGGAAAAATAATCCATTTTAGAAATGATCAGAATTGTAGCACGATAATTGGAACCCGAAATAATTATATTTTTGTTGAATCTAAGGTGAGTTAGACATAAGCTCTTGTTGTCAAGCAAAGAGAAATGGTTTTTATACAGAATTTCACTGAGAAACACGGAGTTACACAGAGCACAGTGAGCTCTTCGTGCTTCTCCGTGTAACTTTGTGATATAACGAACATCATTAATCAACATATTTAAATTCGAAGGTGAAAGAAGCAGGTAATTTATGAAAAAAAGTGCAACGATAGATTGGGAAGAGGTCATCAATTATGCCAAAAATGGAAGCCCGGAACCGCCCCGGCACGTGGAAAAATCGGATGAAGAATGGAAAAAGGAATTGACGTCCGAGCAGTTTCAGGTCACCCGCGAACACGGCACCGAGCGTGCATTTTCAGGTGAGTATTGCGAATCGCACGAACCCGGTTTGTACGCATGCATCTGTTGTGGGACTGAATTGTTCGATTCAAGCGAAAAATTTGAATCAGGGACCGGCTGGCCCAGTTTTACCGAACCGGTTGAGGACGACGTGATTCGCTACCAAAGCGATCACAGCTTCGGGATGAACCGCATCGAGGTGCTTTGCAATGTCTGTGATGCGCACCTGGGACACGTTTTCCCCGATGGCCCGGAGCCCACCGGCCTGCGCTACTGTGTCAATTCGGCCTCACTGCAGTTGGTAAAAGCGGCGGAGAATAAGTAGGTTTTTTGGCAATTTAAGTAAAGAAAAATTCTATGATCGGAAAAAATAATCCGGCCTAAGAATTATGAAGGCGTTGTCATGGAAATGAGGGGTGAAGATAAAAAAGAATTTTTGTCTGAATCCGCCAAAGGCGGATGAGTTTAAATTCTTTTCCGAAGCCCGCTATTTCCATACGCCTGAAGAATTCTCAGTCGGTGAGTTTTTTGGTTCATTTTTTGCTCATTCAAAAAATGAACATGCATAAAGCGGAATCATCTTTTTAATGTAATTCAGATCGATTCACTTACGTACTTTTTGGGCAGCCATCTTTCCAAGGACAGATTCATTTTTTCAGAATGAAGTTAGGATATTTTACCCAATGAATATATTTGCGAAAGAAAAATCATCAAATCAACTATCCACCAAGTCAATAAATTCCTCAATCACTCAATCACTCAATCACCCAATCAATACTGCGGCACAGAGTCATCAACCTCTTCTGACCACGCCAGGATGCCGCCTTTCAGGTTATAGAGATTGTCGAAGTCATACTCCTCACGCAACTTGCGAATGGCATCCGCG
>DASQZL010000260.1:0-9043 GCA_035638715.1 Balneolaceae bacterium | reverse complement strand
CCTGTAGCAATACCCAATATTTTGTATATTATGCGACTAAGAAAAATTTAGCTAAATTTTCGATTTATCAATGGATATACAATCAGCAGAAAATTCTTTTAAAGATGTAACCTATGGTGAAGCATCTTACCATGAGCTATTAAACCAGTTCCAGGAGCTAACCGGAGAATCTTATCATTTGTGCTTACTGATCGGTGAGAGAAAGAAACTGAAGCAAAAAGCCGCACAGCAAATTGCCGAAAAAAGCGGTCTTGAAATTCATACGGTTGATGCGAATGATTTCATCACCCAAATTGAGTCGGAGTGCAAAGAAAATATTGATAAACTCTTTGAAAATTTTGACCCTGCTAAACAGGTAATGCACCTGAAAAGCGGCAGCCGCCTCAGTGGCGTTTACACCGGGCATACGCTCTCGAGAGTGAAATATGCCACCCCACAGGAACGCTACCTGCTCAAAAAAATCCAGGAAGCCGGCGGCCTCTTTATCATTGAAATGGATTATCCCAATGATGCCGAAAGCACCATTCGCCGGGCCGCACAATCGATCATTAACTTTCCGCCCCCCAAATCGGGCCTTCAAAAAATACTGTGGAACTTGAAGCATATCAGAATCAACGGCTCCACCATCGACAATAAGCGCCCGGAAAGAACATATAAGCCGCATCAACAGATAGGCAATTAATAAAAACGGCTTTCAGTTTGGGTATTTTATTACTTAAGCTGATGCCTTCCGGCCGAAGCATTCTAAAAACGATCGCGACGATTTATAATCACTCAAAAAAAATTCACTTCCGATGGCTATAAACGTAAAAATTGATCGCAGCGGGCGACGCGGAAAAACGGTCACCATGATCACCAATATTCAACACAACCCGCAGGTGATCGAGGATCTCGAAAAGAAATTGAAAACCCAATGTGGCGCCGGCGGTACGAGCTATGGCAAAACCATTGAAATACAGGGTGATCACGTCAATAAAGTCAGGAAAATACTCAAAAAAGAAGGCTTTGATGTGAAATAGGCCTGTAGTAAAGTGCCGATTATTGGCGTCCCCGACACTGTTTCCCTCTAAATGAAACCCCGAGGATTTTAGAAATCCTCCGGGTTTTTATGTATATATATCTTATACACTCTGTCCTTTTATTTTACAAAATGAAAGCCGATGGGTGCATAGCCGGTCTTAAACGAATCTACTGCCGTACCCTTCAAATCATATCGAACGGCCTCCCCGCGCTGCACATATCCATTCCGGTATGCCAGATAAAGCATCCGTTCATTCGGCGAATAATCAATCACATTAAATTTCCGGTTGATAAATGATGCATTCCGGATATTAAACGTTTTCATGTTAATGGTCTCAACCTTGTCAGTCAGTAATAAATAGGCCCGGCTGTCCTGTTTATCCAGGGCAATCTGGCTGGGCCGCTGCTTCAGAGTCTTTGAATAGATGACTTTTCCCTGCCGCGGATTTATCACATAGATACCTCCCGGCTCATCCTTATTTGGTAGTCGGTTGTAATTTTTATCATAAGCAACCAAACCGTGACAAACCACCCAGATGCGATTCAAGCCGTCAACTGCCATTTGCACGGGATCATATCCTACGGTAATGGTATCTTCAACCGCATCGGTATTTGTATTGATGACTGAAATCGTACTATCGGCGGAGTTTGGCTGAACACCCCCTGCATTGGAAACGAATACCTTGCTGTTCACTTTCACTATATCGCTTGGTTGATTTCCAACCGCAATACGTTGATCCGTTTCCTCATTTGAAGACAGATTAATAATGGATACGCTGTCCACCAGCGTATTATTATTCAAGGTCGTTGCATAGGCTTTGCTATCACTCACTTTTTGAAAAGCTGTTGGTGAGTCTGCCATTGATATAGTCGCCAAACTTTCCAGCGTTTTGGCATCGGTTACCTCAATTTTGTCTGTCCTGTTTGAAACGATATAAAATTTGTTCCCAAAAATACGGGCTGATTGGATCAAGCCGGCAAAGGGTCGTTTATTAACAAGTTTAAATGCCACCGTATCTGTCTTCCCGGTCTGAGCGTCAAAACTGGTGATACTCCCGTTCGATTGACTGAAATTGCCTGCGTTCGTAACATATACGGAGCCGGTTGTTGGCAGAAGGGATTTATTGCCAGTACTGTTATTGCTGCAACCACTGATGATAAAAGTGGCCAGTATAACACCAAAAATTAATTTTTTTATCATAAATATGAATTTTTAGAAGTTGTATGTTGCAGTTAAAGTGAATTGAAAATTTCTGCGCGGCATGGCATACCACTGGATTATTTCATAGTTGGCATTGAACAGATTATTGACCTGCAGATTTCCGGTGAAAGTGATTCCCAACCAATGCTGTCGGGCCTGAAGAGACAAATCCACTTTTTGATATGGATCCAGCGAGTTGCTGATACTTTCGCTTTCGGTAACGTACCTTCGGCCCACCCAGCGATATTGCGCCAACGCTGACAAAAAACTCTTTCGGACCATTAATCCGGCCTTATAGCGCCATTCGGGCACATACCGCATCTGATTGCCCACGGCCTGATCGCCGGGGAAGCGCTGTCTGTTAATTTCAGCGCGGTTCCAAATCCCGGTCTGACGGAATTGCAAATATATCCCACCGCCCGGTTGAAAGTTGCTTACTGTATTCAATTTTATCCCTTTGGAAGAAATATCCTGGATATTCGAAGGCGTGTAGGTCCCTTTGTTATTCGGATACCAGCGAATACCGTTATGCACCCGATCATAAAAGCCAGTGACTTCCACCCGGTGCAGAATACCCGTTGAGAGCACAGCCACCACTCCGGCCTGCGCGTTTTTGCTTCGCTCCGGTTTCAAGTCAGGATTACCACCGGGAACCCAGTACAGATCATTGAAAGTCGGCGGGTTGAAATTGCGACTTAACTGTCCGCGTAGGTATAATTTATTGCTGATGAGTGCATAATTCATCCCAAGTGACGGACTGATTACATTGCCAAAATCACTGTAGGAATCCAAACGAACGGCCGGGTAGATCCTGAGACGATTCCCGAGCACCGAAATATCCGGATTTACCAGTACGCTGAAATGAGCGCGTGATTTCGTTCCGGCATAATTATTGGTCTGAACCCCGGTAAGCCCGCCCCTTATTTCCCCTTTTATTTTAACATGCCGGGAGGCGGGATATCGAATACTTGTACTGGCAAGCCACCGGCGGCTTGTACTGTAACTTTGAACGTTATTCGAGGGTTCAAAATAATTGAGGACAACACGATCGAGATAATTCTTTGCGGTAATTTGGGCTTTCCCTACATTCGTCTGATAACGTGTGAGCCAACGCAACGTCCGATCATCCTGTCGCTGCCGGCTATTACTGAGTACACTGCCGGGCAGCTGGTTTTGACTGTCGTCATACCAAATAGTGGTTTTTATTTGATTTTTCACATCTTCATAGCCAGCTGAAGCCATTACATTTTTTTGCGTCTGATGATTGTGTTGCCGCCGCTCGACCTGCTGATCCGCCCGGTTGAAAAATTTATAATCATTTTCATCATTCAAATACTGGCTGTGCAAAGACACATTCCACTGATTCTCATAGGCCGAGGCCTGCAATCCGCTGTGAAAGCGACCGAATGAACCTGCCGACTGTGAAATAGAGAGGTCATTGGATTTGCTAAAATTCGACTTTAAGTACAGTCCTCCGGAAAGTCCGCCACCAAAATCGCTGCTTGGCAGGCCCGAGCTGACTTGTACATTGGAAAAGAAATTCGTCGGAAGTAACGAAAGATTCGTCTCGCCCAGCATCGGATGATTGATCGGAATACCATTCCAGAGCACCTGAATCTGTTCTGGAGAGAGCCCCTGCTGCGAGGCATCCGATAGTGCACCCGGCCCGTTGCTTTTGATAAAGAGCGCCGACTCCATCGATAAAAGCTGCCCGATATTCTCATTTTTAGCCAGTGAAAGTCGGGCAGAATCAATGACATCCACATGCACCGGCTGTAATTTTCGCGGCTGCTGAATGCGGGTGGCCGTCACTTCAATTTGAGGAAGCCGAAGCGTATCAGCAACAGTTTGTCCAAGACAGGCCTTAGCCGTGAGCAATAAAGTACCGCATAACAGGGCGATACGAATAGATTTGCAAAATTTGGACATAAAATTTCCTCGTGAAACCTTAACTCCCGAAAGTTTTGCACGAAATAGAATCGATTGGCAGGTCTTCTGGCTTATCCTATCGCCTGTGCCTTCCCATCCTGAACATAAAATTACGGACAGTGGCAAAAGGTTGGCAGGCAATGCTATGATGGAATCACAGTTGCGGGTACAGCTTTCGATTACCCCGAATTTTTTTCGGGGATACACGAAATTCCCTTTTCATTCCGCCCCGGAAGCATCCGGGGTGGAAAACCAACACACTATTTCAAAGAGCATTTAAAGATAGGAGCAAATCAAATGAATTCAAAGAAAAATATTTGAATTTAGCTTTAGGCACCTAATCACAAAGGGCGGCGTAATGATGAAATAGTTTACCGTTGTTATATCAATAAGTCGCTCTGCCACGGAAATTTGTTTTGAAACCTATCCACAAAGACACGGCACATTTTTAAAACATTTCACCTATCAAATATTATTTAATCTCACCTCGTACGGCATGAATCAGTGCTTCAATTGAGTAAAATTCTTTTCGCCTTGTACTTCTATCCTGTTCGTTTTGATTTGGAAATTCAAACGCCCAGCTGAATTCATTAACATCATTCGTTACATCGATTCTAAAATCAGCTTGAGGTGAATCACTTACCCGTATCCCCTCCCGTTCCAATGCGCGCCGGGTCCAAAATTTTCCGACTTCGTTCCCGCTTAATACAATAGTTGGGCCCGCGGTTTGATGAAGTTTAAACGAACCCGTTGCCCGGTCAAAATCAAAACTTTCCCGCTGAAAAACGGCCTCGAACGTCCCGTTTAAAACCAAATCTTCCGGCACTCCTGTAAAAAGCTGCCGATTTTTATTAATCAGCCATGCCCGGTCACCGGCTTTTAACGCCAGGTCGAGCTCATGCGTTGAAAGCAAAATACCCTTGCCGGTTTCGCGAGCCAGCGATCGAAGCAGGCGGATAATTTCGACCCGGTTGGGCAGATCGAGGTGCGCCGTCGGTTCATCCAGTAAAATCAAATCGGTATCCTGGGCCAGCGCGCGGGCAATCATCACTTTTTGGCGCTCCCCGTCGCTGAGTGTACTGATATCTCTACGAGCCAGTGGCTGCAGCCCCGTTGCTTCAATCGCCCAGCGAACTTTTTCTTCGTCTTCATCTCGCAACTGTCCCAGCCATCCGGTATAGGGCGAACGCCCGAATGAGACCAGCGTAAATACATCCAGATTTCCAATGGTGATGCGGTCGGTCAGCACGGTGCTTAATTTACGGGCAATTTGCTTAATAGTGAGGGCGTCCATCGCTTGCCCGAACAAAGTCACCTCTCCGCCAAGTGGCGCATGCATACCGGCCAGCGTCTTGATCAGGGTGGATTTCCCTGAGCCATTGGGACCCATCAGACATACAAGCTCACCAGACTGTAGCGCAACATCGATCTGATCGGCCACGACAATCTCCGATCGGCCGCTTTTATAGCCGATCCACAAATCGGTTGTTTGTATGATATTAGAATTATTCAAAACACCATTGGTATCATTTATAATATGGAGCCCACGCTGGAAGGTGAACTCCATCTGTGTCCGCCTTAACACGGGGTTACCCAGAGTAAATTCTATAACTCGTTGGATGAGTCAATATCATTCATTATCTAATAGCTTTTTCTTAATCAGATCAATAAATTTCTTTGAGTATTCTGCGGTTATAAATCAAAACGATCCCTGTAAATTCTGCCGTTTTATAATCACCCAAATTACGACAGGTGAACCCACCAGCGAGGTCACCGCACTAATGGGCAAGGTAGTGCTGCTGCCCGGCACCTGCGCAATAATATCGCAGGCCAGCATCAGGGCGGCGCCGGTGAGCAGCGTCCCCGGAATTAACCGACGATGATCATTGGTATGAAGCAGTGAGCGTGCCAGATGCGGCACAGCAATACCCACAAAACCAATAGGTCCGCAGAATGCCGTAACCGCTCCGGCCAGCAGGCTCGTACTCAAAATAATCCAGATACGGGCGCGGTCCACCCCGATGCCCATGCTTTGGGCATAGCGTTCTCCCAGTAGTAAACCGTTCAGTGATTTCGAAAGGGTGAATGCCAGGATACTTCCGACCACACCCACTCCCAAAAGAATCCAAAGCTGCGTTGAAGTAACTCCTCCAAGGCTGCCGAATGTCCAGATCAGGTAACTTCGGATCTGGCTGGGAGCGCTAAAATACTGCCAGATACTCACCAGCGCGATGGTGATATTTCCGATCATCAGACCGATGATTAACAACGTAACCTGATTACGGATACGCGCGGCGATAAACAAAATGAGAAGGAGAACTGCTCCCGATCCCAGGCTGGCCGCGATGATCACGAGCCAGCTCCCCCATCCGCCGAGCCCCTGAATCGCAAAAATACTGGTCACTGAACCGGCTGCCAGCATTACGACGGCTACTCCCAGACTGGCCCCGGCGGTGATTCCCAGTACTGAAGGGCCGGCCAGCGGATTGCGGAACAGCGTCTGCATTTGCAGCCCGCCCACTGCCAGTGCCCCACCGGCAATAACGGCGGTCAGCGCCCGCGGAAGACGAATGAGCGTTACGATTTTTGACCAGGCGCTATGACTGGAATGACCGGTAAAAATAATGGCCGCGATTGCATGCAAAGGAATATTCACCGACCCCAGCACAATATTAATGAAAAAAAGCACGCACAGCGCGATGCCGAGCAACCCAAAAAAGAATGCCCGGTTCGGCTGTTTTTTGTCAGTGATATGTGGGGAAGTTTCCGGCAATTATTTAATTATATAAATTTCAAAAAACTCGTGGCACGATTCCAATTCGTGGCACGAATGGCTTTCATTGATTTTTTATTTCACCTTTTGATAAAAATAGAGCGAATCATTCGGGAGTACATTAGGATGCAAAATCTTGATCAAATCCGACAAAACAATATCCGGACGCACCACGCCCTGCTCCCAAAAGTCATTACCGCCCGTGGGACTCACCCGTTTATTATTGTTGTAAATGCGGTCGGTTTTAAAGGCTTTAAAATCTTTAAGTCGCCGATCTTTTGCCAGAATATCAGCCTTTGTACGGGCCTTTCCCGGATCCAGCCAGACATCAGCCTTCAAACCGGCTTTAAAGACCGTTTCAAAGCTTAATTTGAGTCCGCCGGTCGACTTATTATTAAACCACGGATAGTCAGCACCGGCATCGCGGAAATATTGTGCCATGTAGCTTTGTCCGCCCGAGACGAACCATGCTCCTTTATACGGCATATTATTGATGACCAAGGGTTTGTTGGCAACATTTTTGACTTTCTTTTTTAAATTATTATACCGCTTGGCTACTTTTTTAAACTTCTTTTGCGCCATTTTTTCTTTTCCCAGCAACAAGCCCATTACCTTAAGCCATTCTGCCTTGCCCAAAGGCGTCGTCTCCAGCCAGTCGGCATTCACAAAAACGCCAATGCCCGATTGTGTCAATAATTTATAATCATCATACTGCGATACCTGTCCGGCGGAGATCATCACCAACTCGGGATGCATATTCAGGGCCACTTCCCTGTTAAAATCACCCTCCTTAAACGACTGTATTTTCCCCTGTTTAAGCCGCCGGCGAATATCCGGGCTATAGGCATATTTTGCGCCAACCATACCTTTCACCACGCTATCTGCATTAAGCGTTTCGGTGAGAGCAATTTGCGTGGTGGAAGTAGCTATCAGACTGCGAATAGGCGTGCGAATGGTCTGTGCATTGGGATAAGCTGCGGGGCGTGATTGCCCCCGCGGGATCAACATATAGCGAAGCGTATCAGAATGATTTTCGAACGGATTAAAAACTCTGACAAGCGTGTATTTTTTATGCTGGCTCACCGAAAAACCCTGTGCATAACGTATATGAACGGACTGCGAAGTTTCCTTTGTAGAATCACCCGTAAAGGAATTGTGTGTACCCTTGGAATTTTTGTTGCACTGCAGTATGAAACCCAGGCATAACAGAATGCCCAGTACAGGATAAACAAAATGAGACGATGATTTGATAAAAGTCATAGGCTTTGCTTTTCTCCCGAAAGCGTTTCCCTCGTCAATTACGGCAGGTCTTCTGACTTATCCGAGGGCTGATGCCTTCCCTTCGCCCCAAAATTGGGGCTAAAAGTGGTCACATATCAACCCGGACTTTGAATTGCAAGATTGTCTGCAACTCAAACGGAATCACAGCAGCGGGGACTGTTCCGGATTTTCTCGCCAAAATATTGGCCAAGAGCACCGGATTCCCTTTTCATATCATGCAAATGACAAGCATGATAAACCGTCATTGATTCAGTATGTTAATAAAATAACAGTAAGGATAAGTGAATTACGGGTGAGAAGCCAATAATTTTTGGGATGTTGCCTTTTAATACTGCTCAAGTTCTACAAGCATTCTTTTATTTTCGGATAATAACTCCATAAACCCGGAATTAAAGCTCCTAAAGTCAACTGTCAGTTAAAAATTAAAGTATACAGAACATTGTCCACGGATAACATCAAAACAAATCATGCGTTTATACAAAATTTTTCCTACACTTACTTTTGGGGAATTTAAAATCCTAAGCGTCCTATTTATTTTCCGGGCTAAGTCGTTTCAGTTTTCCTCAGGATCCTCATTTATAGATTTTACAACAAAAAAATCGATTATTATGAAAAAACTTTCAATGCTAAGCCTGCTGGCCCTCCTCTTTTTAACTATCGCCGTCAAAGCACAGTCGCAATCTTCTAATGAATCACCCCGTGTGAAAACGGATAAAGGAGTTGTTCAGGGGATAGACGATTCCGGCGTTTATATTTTCAAAGGCATCCCATTCGCACAGCCGCCGGTTGGAAACCTGCGATGGAAGCCGCCGCAGCCGGCCAAGTCATGGAATGGAGTG
>DASQZL010000259.1:0-3556 GCA_035638715.1 Balneolaceae bacterium | reverse complement strand
TTAGTGATGGGGAATGACAACGGTTTCTTCGCAGGGCGTCCACTCGAACTCCAGGGTCGAGTGATAAATATCAAATTCATCGTGGAGCAGATGTTTAAGGTCGTGTTTGATATGTTCGATGCGGTCAGCATCTTTTTTATGAATCACCACGTGGCTTTCCAGCAGGGTATTATTTTCATCCAGTCGCCAGACGTGCATGTGATGGATATCCTGTACGCCTGCAACGGTATGCATACGCCTGATGATTTCGTTCACGTCGATTTCTTCAGGGGTACTCTCCATTAGAATGTCGATGGTTTCCCGCAGCATCTGGTAGCTTTGCCATAAAATATATCCGGCAATGAGCAACGTCACAATGGGGTCCAGGATATAAAATTGGTAGGTAATAATGAGGATCCCTGCAATGAGCACCCCGATAGACGCAAGCCCGTCAGCCAGCATATGTATATAAGCACTTTTGATATTAATATTGCCTGCGCTGCTGTCGAGCAGAAAAACCACGGAAAAATTGCCGATTACCCCGATGATAGCAGTGATCAACATGACCCAGCCCCCAACAGGATGAGGATCGATAAATCGTTCTACTGCAGCTTTTATCAGGAAAATGGAAATGATGACGAGCGTAATCAGGTTAATGAAGGCAGCAATAATTTCTGCTCTTTTATAGCCAAACGTTTTGTCTTTATCTGCTCTTTTTTTTGCGATTTTCCGGGCACCCAGACTGATGACCAGTGAGCTTGTATCACTGAGATTATGAAGGGCATCAGAGAACAGCGCTAAACTGCCTGAAATTAACCCACCGATAAATTCAGCCAGGGTGATCATCAGGTTCAACCCGATAGAGATCCACAGCCTGCCTGTGGTTTGGTCTTTTCCATGATCATGATGATGGTGAGAGTGGGGCATATAAGGACTAATGTTTAAAAATAATTAATAAATTAATATAACGAATAAAGTGCGTTATTTCTATATGCCTTATAAGTTTCAGATGGAAATGGAAAGTGATAATTAATAATAAAGGAAAAAGGTAAAAAAACAGTTTGAACAAATAACCGGGGTTTTGAACTTATAATAGTTTGCTTATTAAAAAAATCCTTTCATTCTATTAATTTATAGATATATTATAGTTAATAGAGCTTCTGCTATTTTTTATTATTGAGAGAATATAATTCATTGACCGGATGAACCATTTTTATCTGTATTTTGTAAAAAATATTGTGGTGGATCCATCCGGATACTCCCGCAAAAAGCCTCTATTTAAATAAACCTCTATTAAATAAATATAAAAACAGCGGATTAATCAGAAAGGTCTGTTTGGTGCGGTATCCAAAAATCACCCCGACGTATTTATTTTTTTATGTAGCTTTCTGTATTTGCAGTTCGCCGGTTGTCCTATTCGGGCAGTCTGCTACGAAGAAAGCTTCGCAGGTATGGACGGTTGATATCAGAGGCAATAAAACATTTTCTGATATTCATATAAAAAATCAGATTGCCACCGAAGGTTATACTTTTTTGGAGAAATTGAAATTCTGGAGGAGATCCAGACATCAAATGAATGATATTGAAATCAGGAAAGATGTTATTCGTATCCGTGACTTTTATAACCAGCATGGGTTCCCGAATGCGAAAGTCCATTATCGCATTGAGAGTAAAAGCAAAAAATGGAAGAAAAAAGTTGTTTTTTTTATTGATGAAGGATCCCCGATTCGTATCAAAAACATTTCATTTAATGTTTCCGGCAAGCCGCATTATCAAAAAGTGATTATGAATAGTCCCAAATTTATGAGGGTGCGCCGTCAAAGCAAATACCAGGTCGGACGGCGTTATGCTACAATCCTGAAATCGCAGGTGAAGGGTCAGTATACCCAGGTACTTAAGAACCTGGGTTTTGCTTATGCAAACGTAACATTAAGTGCCGCAGTGGATACGGCTAAACTTTCAGCCAATTTAACAGTCAACATTGATCCCGGCCCGAGAACATATATCAACAATATTTCAGTAGAAGGGGCAAAAACCGTAAGCGATCATTACGTCATTCGTGAATCCGGTTTGCATAAAGGGGAGCAATTCAGTTTAAAGGCTTTACGAAATGCACAGCAGCAAATTTTTAATCACCCGTTGTTCCAGTTTGTTACAATTAATATTCCCGAACAACCAAAAGATTCAACTATTAACCTGAGAATGCAGGTGCGTGAGAGTCCACTGCGGACGGTTAGGGCTTCTGTAGGTTTTGGCACGGAAGATTATTTGCGCGGGCAACTGAGCTGGACCGATCGGAATGCCCTTGGCCATGCTCATAAATTTACAATTTCGGGCAAGGCTTCTTTTACGCAGCAGTCATTAAACTTAAATTATCTATTTCCTTATGCTTTCAACAGGAAAAGCAGTTTTGTGATTTCGCCGCTGGCCGAGCATTTGCTGGAGCCCAGTTATGAACTTTACAGTGTGGGGATAACCAATAGTTTTATTTATCAGTACAGTCGACATATAACGGGGTCGGTCTCTTATCAATTTACCCGGAATAACGAGAATTCTCCCTTGTCGAACGCACAACTGCCGGATACGACCCAGAGTTATAATCTTTCATCTTTACAGTTCAGCGGTTTTTATAACCAGGCGGCGGGTCGGCGAAGTCCGATAGGGTGGTCTGTCCAACCCTACGCTGAAATCTCGGGTATTTTCGGTTCCGCAACGTATCAATTTGAAAAGCTTTCACTTGAAGTGCGCCGTTTCACCCATTTAACTAAAACGACGACGCTGGCAACGCGCCTTCAGGGAGGGCGAATATTTGCTTCTCACGTCGACTCCCTGCCGCACAATATTCGTTTTTATGTGGGAGGGACAAACTCCGTACGCGGGTGGTATCGCGATGAATTGGGCCCTAAACGTGTGATAACGAACAGTGTTAAAGATAGCACCGGTAAAGTGCTGCCTGATACCTCCGCATTCAAAAAGTATGTTCCGGAAGGGGGGCGCACCTTTTTTGCGTTTAATTTTGAAATTCGCCAGGCGATTGATGCCCTGGTACGTGGGTTTGGGCTTGCGGCTTTTCTGGATGGCGGGCAGGTTTGGAAAAATAGTGTTAACCTAAATGCACGACCGGTTCAGTTTGCCGCCGGCGGGGGCATCCGCTACAGTTCGCCAATTGGCCCGGTACGACTTTATGTTGGCTACAAGCTGAATCCTACAGATAAAGATCTGAATCGATACCGGGGACATAATTACGGCAATGCCTGGAACCGTATTGCCATTCATATTAGCGTGGGACGAGCTTTCTGATGACTGATCAAAATGAAGCCAATAGCAGCGAAAAAAAACGACGGAAATGGCCGTGGGTGATACCGCTGGGCATCCTCGTCCTTATCGGTTTGCTGCGGCTGTTTTTGATGACCGGACCGGCCCACCGGTTGATAAAGAATGAAATCATCAAGGCAGCCAATAAGGGGCTGAAACCACGTCTTACTATCGGCAGGCTGAAGGGAAATATTTTGCACAAAGTGACTCTCACGGATGTAAGGCTAAGCGAGTCTCAAGACAGTACGGTTGCCTCTATCGA
>DASQZL010000258.1:0-6138 GCA_035638715.1 Balneolaceae bacterium | reverse complement strand
GCAAAGAGGCCTATATTATTTATATGAAAATGCTGTAACAACGTCTTTAAATTTAAAAATGAATTAATCGTGTCGAAGTGGAATAAAATAACCCTCAGCGTAATCCTGGTTTTTTTGCTGGTCATTGGATGCAGCCATTCTCGCCAGATCAGTACGGTGACTAATATTATTCAACGTACTAAGGCTCATTTTGTACCTGATTCGCGGGTTGATCGTTTTGACGTTAAAGTGGAACCCCATTCGAAGCCCCTCACCCTAACGGGAGTGACAACCTTGCCGAAGGCCAAATCGGCGTTAATGGATTCGCTTTCGCAACGAAATATCAAAGTTGTAGATAGCATCAGGGTGCTTCCATCGGCAGACCTGAATAACGGGATCTACGCGCTTGTCAATAATTCGGTCGCCAATTTTCGTTCAACCCCCAGCCACGCTGCCCAACTTGCTACCCAGGCGTTGCTTGGCATGCCTTTAAAAATTCTTGAACAAAAAAATAACTGGTATCTGGTACGAACACCCGATGATTATATCTCCTGGGTTAATGCAAGTAACATTAAGCGAATAAATAAGACTGATTATAATAACTGGAAAAATGCCTCCAAGATAATCTATACGGATACATACGGTTTTTCCTATCAAAAACCATCGAGCGCAGGCGAGCATGTATCTGATTTGGTTGCGGGTGATATCCTGCAATTGCAGGGAAACAGTGGAAATTATTACAGGGTCAGCTATCCGGACGGTCGCACCGCTTATATTTCAAAAAGTGAAGCCAAACCTTTTGGTGAATGGGTTAAAGATCTCAAGGTGACAAAAAGTTCGCTGGTAAGCGTAGCGAAAACGATGTTGGGCGTACCCTATTTGTGGGGGGGAACCTCAACCAAGGGCGTTGATTGCAGCGGCTTCACTAAAACAATCTATTATATGAATGGCCGGGTGCTGCCTCGTGATGCCTCGCAGCAGGTCCACGCGGGCAAATTTGTAGATTCAACGAAAGATTGGAATAAACTCCAGGTCGGCGATCTGCTTTTCTTCGGGCAACCCGCCACCGATTCTACAAAACAGCACATCGTGCATGTTGGCATGTGGATTGGTAATGATCAGTTTATTCATTCATCCGGAAATGTGCATATCAGCAGCGTTGACTCTACAGCCAAAAATTATGATGCATATAATGTCGGACGTTATGTGGAAACACGTCGTTACCTGAACAACTGGCGCGGAAATATTATTAAAACGGCAAATATGTATGAGGATTTGGAAAAATAAAAGATTTGTCTAAAGTTCACTTTGGCTAATGATCTACTGAATTTCGCAAGTTCAATGTATTTGGTGTTTAGGCTAATTCAGAAATATTGATGAGCTGAAATAGGTGAGTGAAACAGGGGGGGATGAATTTTCGGCTTCTGAATCATAATTCACAGATTGGATATTTAGATGGCAAACAATTACCGGCTGAGTCGATGGATTATTTGTACCATTACTATCTCGATATGCGTGGCCTGCCGCACAAATAAAGCTATCATCCGGCGAAAAAAAAATATGCCGAAGCAGCAAAAGTTGGCTGCGATGTTTAAAAAAACCCCAGTGTTTTCAGGTAATTTCACTGGTTTTGAATTATATGATCCTCAGGCTGATAGTATTATTTATGCCCAAAACGAGAATAAATATTTCACCCCGGCATCAAATACGAAACTCTATACATTTTACACTGCTCTAAAATATTTGCCTGATAAGATCCCGGCTCTGAAGTATATTACGCGGGGTGATTCATTAATCTTTTGGGGGACAGGAGATCCCTCATTTTTGCGTAGAGACCTGGATGATGGTGTTGTTTACCATTTTCTGAAAAACACCTCTAAAAAGTTATATTTTTCCGATGCTAATTTTCGGGATAAAGATCTGGGACCGGGGTGGTCCTGGGGAGACTATCAATATTCGTATCAGGCCGAACGGAGCCCCTTGCCGATATATGGCAACATGGTGCGCTTTACGATGCAGAAAGTGACTAAAACGCATTTGCTATCCGATTCTTCAGGGGCACGCGTTTACCCGGATTTTTTTCGTCCTTATGTGAAAAAGAGTTCGACCGCCGAAAATGAAAGCAACCATCAACCATTGATAAAGCGCGGGATCGATAATAATAAATTTCAATATGCGCCTAAATCTGATACCACTACTTTTACCATTAAAAAGCCCTATCATTATACGCCCCAGTTAGTTATAAAAATGTTAAGTGATACGCTGAATAAGCCGGTGACATACATCAACCGAAAAATGCCGGCCCATGCCCAAACACTTTATAGCGTGCAGGCCGATACCGTATACAAACACATGCTTTTGCCGAGTGATAATTTCATTGCCGAGCAACTTTTACTGGTGACGGCAGCTCAACTGGGGCATTCGCTCAATACAAAATGGGTGATAAAGAAAATGGAAAAAACATATCTGAAAGGACTGCCCGACAAACCGCAATGGGTGGATGGGTCTGGACTTTCACGGTATAATTTATTTACCCCGCGCGACATGGTTTGGGTGCTTCAGCATATCAGGGCACAATTTAATAGCGACAAAAATCTTTTTAAGCTTCTCCCTACAGGCGGCCGGTCCGGGACTATCAAAAATTGGTATGCCCCTCGCGATGGCGGTCCGCCATACGTATTCGCCAAGACCGGGACATTAAAAAATAATCATTGCCTGAGCGGATTCGTCCGGACTAAAAATGGGCGACTGCTAATTTTCAGTTTTATGAATAATCATTATGTATCATCGAGCTCAGTTGTAAAAAAAGCCATGGAAAATGTGCTGTGGTATATCCACGAGCATTATTGAAACAGCGTTCTATTATTTCGGTTTCACTTATTCTGGATAACACGGGGACTGCTTATCGGGCCTTTCAGCTTGAAGGTGATATTTTGTTTTTTCTTTGATCCTTTTGTATTAAAGAAGCCAAATCCGCTGAGTTCACTTTTAATCTTTTTAGAGAAATTTACTATCGCGATGTTCATGGGGGCGAGCCTTGCTGCGCTCCATGTGGAGTCTTTAACAATATTTCCATCAAATTTTATGGTGAAAGGCTCAGTTTTTATCTGTCCATTTTCAACCTTGATGTTTTTGTGAGACAGTCCCGAAAAATGACATCCGGTTTTTGCTATGGGGATCGAATCAGCTGGAAAGCCGAATCCTTGAATAAAAAGTCCGTATTTATTCTTGATATGGGCAGGAAGCAGCCAGGTGATATTTGCAAATTGAATAGAATTTCGTAGCTGTTTCTTTTCTTTTACCGTTTTGGGGATAACATAATGAAAATGAACAGAATCACTTTTAAAAATACCCAGCGAATCATTGGGGTTTGAATATCGAAGCCCCGTGGCTTTGATATCAAATCGTTGGCTGTGTTTTAATGATTTATTCGATTGAAGAGTTTGAATGGCATCCCAAACGTTTCCGTGATAGCTGATATTTAAGGTACCAAATGAAATGTTTCTATGGCTTTGATGATTCAGATAGGAAATTTTTTTAAAATGAATTTTAGCTGACGATAACTTTTTGAGTCCATGTTTGGGTCCGCCAAAATAAATGCGCAGGAAATCGAAATAGCTTAAATCTAATTGCAAATGATGAATCTGCTCTTCACTCATTTTATTCTGTAGTTTAACATTCGAAAAGTTGATATTCCCGCTGAAGGGACCGACATGAACCTTTGAATACGATACAGAAAGTGAAGTATCTAAAGAATCAACTTGGGTCTTGATAGATTTATCAATTTTTTTGCCGGCATGATTTGCTGCAATATAATTAAGTGCAACAAATACCGCCGCCAATACCAGAATAATGATGAGAATATTTCTTTTCATAGATATATAAAATAGGGAAGTTTAATTACAATCACTACAGAACGACTTGTGAAAGCTCATTTTTTTAGTTATTAAAAAGCTTTTACAATCATGCCTAACGCCTTTTTCTGACGCAAATTTTAGCCGGCAAGCTTATCTACAATAGCTTCGAACGTAAGAGATTGTTCTTCGCTTTTTTTCATATTCCGTAGTGTGAATTTACCTTCATTCAGTTCATTATCACCAACAATAATAGAATAGCGGGCATTTTCGCGATCGGCATCTTTCATCTGGGCTTTTACAGAACGGCCGATATAATCCATTGTAGCAGAAATACTATTTCTTCGCAGTTGTGATAGATGCTTGAGAGCCCAGCTGCGGGCATTATCGCCAATGGTGACCAGGTAGATATCCACCGATTTAGGTTCGGAAAGGTTGATATCCAGCTCTTTGCACGCTATGAACAGTCGCTCTATGCCCGCTGCGAATCCCACGGCCGGCGTCGGTTGCCCGCCCACTTCTTCAACCAGCAAATCATAGCGTCCCCCGCCACCGAGGGCATCTTGTGCTCCCAAATCAGGACTAATGAGCTCAAAAGCCGTGCGCGTGTAGTAATCCAGACCGCGTACCAGATGCGGGTCTTCTTCATACGGAATGCCGAGATCATCAAGATGTTTTTTTACCCTGGCATAGTGCGAGGCCGTTTCTTCATTGAGATAATCCGTGATGAGCGGAGCATTTTCGATAAAGGGCTGATCCTCTTCTTCTTTTGAGTCGAGGATACGCAACGGATTATTTTCAAATCTTTTTTGAGAGATATCACTTAATTTTTCCAGATTTGGACGAAAAAAATCCAGTAAGGCCTTTTTATAAGCTTTGCGGCTTTCCGGGTCACCTACTGAATTGATTTTTAACTGGGTATTTGTGATACCCACCCGTTCATAGATCGTCATCATTAGAGCAATCATATCGACGTCAGCCGCCGGATCGTCAGCCCCGATAATTTCAGCTCCAAACTGGTGAAACTGACGCTGACGGCCTTTCTGGGGGCGTTCAGCGCGAAACATGGGACCAAGATAATATAGGTTCTGAGTCCCCCCGCGCTGCTCGAGATGATGCTGTACAAAAGCACGAACAACAGGAGCTGTGCATTCGGGACGCAACACATAATGATCATCTCCCCGCTCAAATGTGAACATCTCTTTGGTCACGATATCTGTGAGTTCACCGATACCACGAGCGATTAATTCCGTTTGCTCAAGAATAGGCGTGCGAATTTCTTCGAAGTTGAACTCCCGGGCTGTCTCGTGAATGATTTTTTCCAGCCTTCGCCATTGAGGGGTTTCATCCGGCAGGATATCCGTCATGCCGAGATGCGTCGTAAATTTTGGTTGCGCCATGTATGGGTATTTATGTCTTGCAATTAATTCGGTTTAAGATAATGGTCTGAACAGAAAAATCCTGAATTAATTTGCAGGGAATGTGAGGGTTGATTGTCTGACTTACGGAGCCACTAATTGTATCGTATTGGAGTTGCCCCAGCCGTTTTTGCGAAAAAGTTTTCAGTTAATGATAACGGCTTTTTTGTCAGGAGATTAAAATTGTGCAATATTTGAGAACGTGTACCGAAAGCATTTGATATACCTTGTCCCTGACAATTGTCGGAATTCTCGGTAACACTGCCATTAATAATATTATAAAACCTACCCTTGCAACGCTTGTAATAACGGCTAAATGTAATTAACGCCGCCGGTTTTATTTGTTATCCCGACAGCTGACGAGGTAGGAGGGATCTCAACCCAGGAATTGGGCAGTAATTACGTAATGAATACAAAAATCGATTCGACATTTGATATTTCTCGGAATGACCAAGCTATATCAGCCGATAGCGAGTTTTTTTGCAGTGCTTTCTATGATAATAGTAGATACTGTTATAATTTTTTTATCATCCCGACGTAAGTCAGTAAAACGCAATTATTTAAAAGATGACAAGGACAATTTTATGATTCTTGGCTTTCACTTTGCTAAAAGATTAGATAGGGGAAAATCCGCGGTTCACATCCCTGTAAGCACAATTTTGCCTGTATTTTTATTTTCATCCATAAACTGATGGGCTTCCTCAGTATCTTTCCAGTCGAAAACACGATCAATAACGGGACTAATAATTTCCTTTTCGAGCAACGGTTGAACGTGTTCCAGAAAAGACTGTGTGAGATTAATTTTATAATCAAGCGAACGGCTGCGCAGCGTTGATCCCATAATTTTAAGCCTCTTTCTGAGGAGGGGGGCAAGACTGATCTTTTTT
>DASQZL010000257.1:0-5046 GCA_035638715.1 Balneolaceae bacterium | reverse complement strand
GCTTCATCAACGTTGAGAACGTTGATTTGATATTTATTGTCCGTTTGAGATGTTGAAAACGTGGCCCCGGCCAATAGCGGTCGTTTAGCGCTTTTGAGCGGGAATATTTCATAAATGGCCATTTCATAGCCGTTTAAGTCGAAATGCAAACTGGATCCGGATGAAGCCAAAACCGGCGATATTTTTTTCCGCGGATACACCCGTTCCACAACCAGCGAATCGGCATCTTCGGGAAGTCCCAGTTTTTTGTTGATTTTGACCGCCAGGTTTTGGGGATTAATGACCGGATTTCGTACGGCAATAATTCCGTGATTGCCGTTAAAATGGGCATAACCATAAGGTTTACCTTTGGCGGGGTCACCTCCGACCATTGTGGTATGTCGCAGTATAGGAAATCGAGACTTGGCCCACTTGATGCCTTTGGCAAGCACATCCCACTGGTTGCTGGTCAACATATCCGGCGATATGTACAATTCCCACATGGAAACACCCCGCCCAAAATAAAGCAGTGCATTATTCGTGAATTTATCCAGTGGCTCCTTAACCGCCAAATTTTGCAATTTCCCTTTAATAATACCGTGCGTCATCAGATTTGCAATAGGAACCCAGGAGTTATTTTTCTGAAAATCATTATATAATCCAAAATCCCGGTACGTGATGGCCCGATCGCGCCGGCTGATGGATGGAATTTTAGTATAACCATAATCGCCGCCCTGCATCCAGATGGTATTAGCGTATTTAACCCACCACGGACTCAGCCATGTGCCGGTCGTAATATTCAAAAAAGCATGGGGATTCACCTTCCATACGGCCTTACTTAAGGAAATGACACTGTCCATCACTGCGCGTCGGGAATATACGCCGACCGGATGACCATTGGCGGGGTTACTGGTGGAAAACTGAATACCATCCCATTTATAATAGGCCACACCGCGATTTTTTGTAAAGTCAGTTACCCGTTTTTTAAGAAGCTGATGATATTTTTTCCCGGCCAAATCAAGGTCAGTCCCGGATACTTCATAGCCGTGCTTTTTCATCCAGTCGACCCGCCATTTATGATGAGAATAACCGCCGATGGGTCCAAACCAGGTACCCAAAACGGTATTGGTTTTGCTCAGTTGTTTAACGAGAGGTTTAAATCCGTGTGGAAATTGTTTTTTGGAAATTTTCCAGGGGCTGCGATAGGTATCCCATCCATCATCCAGCACAAAAGCATTCAGAGCCACGCCGCGTTTTTTCGTGAGGCGCCGTTGCAACGTTTTGATACTCCGCATAGTATTTTTCTCATTCATCACGCGATCTTTATTATGGACATTCTGCGGTGCTTCCAGATCATACCAGCTGTTATACAAAAGATACGGACGGATGGGCTTTGCGCGGATCGCAGCTATATATTTCATAAACCACTGCCGGACCGTTGCTTGAGGAGTCAATCCGGTGACGACCCAATTGCTGGACAGCCATTGGGAATTAATTCGTTTGCCGTAATAATCACCAATATGTAATTTCAGATTATTCTCTTGTTTTATAATTTTATTTTGTGCCGTAGGAAATTCCATGCCCCAAAATACTCCTGTTTGAGGATCACTGGTCGGATGTATAGCAACGGGCTTTCCAAGCCCGCCATCTTTTATGACGCTACCGTTTGTCCATAAATTTTCAAAAGTCGGCCACATATGACGCAGATATGGCTCCCCGGAATAACCGCCAAGCTTGGGCAAGCGAACTTCCAGTTTTCGGCGGGCATAAAAATCATTTTTCCCTATCTGATACACTACGCGAAGTTCTAATGGTGTATTTGTGCCTTTGAAAGTCAATAATAGCTGTTCAGTGCCATCATTCAACGTTTTCTTTTGATGATTCGAATATTTAAAATTTTTCTGGGTCAGGTTCATCAGATATTTTGCATTATGTGATTTGCCCGGGGCCCGATCCAGGCTCGACCACATAAAATTCAACTTGAATCCTGCGTTTGAAGCCACCCCAAACGTCCTTTTCCCGTACTTCTTGCTCCAGTCCGCCCGGGAAAAAACCGAATCACCCGATAAAACACCATCACGATTGACGGTGACATTGATTTTAATTTTTGTGTTTTTAAGGACGAATGTCTGCCGATGGCCTTGAGCAAACGACAATTGGGAAAAACCAAAAAACAGGAGCAGCCACAGGTAAATAGATTTTACAGGTAAATATGTTCGCATGAGATTTATTTTTAATTTTTGATAAACAACTAAACACCAACTTAAATATAAAAATCAGTTTAGTTCATTTTATTTAAAAAAGGGTAATAATTTTTATATAAATTAAGTGTAAACAGAATAATTTTAAAAATGAACTTAAAAATATCAGGAATTCACATAGGGAGTTGGGGTAATCGTCAAGCTTCCATCCGCATTAGGTTTTTCCCGGCTGGCCCATTCGATCGGATATAGTTGACCCTTTACATTGATCTGCGCGTACAATCGCAATCCTTTCCAATCCATTCCTTTTGGCAGCATCATACGGGCTTGCCTAACGCCAGTGGGATGAGGGTAGCCAGGGTCCAGGTAACCGCTATCCACGATTTTACCACGGTTGGTCTTCAGCGTTAATTTAACAGCTCCCGGCACACCGGCTAAGCCATCGTTTGAGAAGCCAAAAATCAATCCATTGTGATGTTCCTTTTCAAAATGCCAAACCCATGAAGGGCGAATTCGATACCCAATTTTTCGGGCAATGGTGTCGATAGCTCTGGGATATTTTTTATAGTAGCGCAATACCCCATCTGCAGAAATGTGATGCCAGTTCCAAAGTGAGTAATAATTGGCATTCACGTCCATCACGTGATAAATTTCGTCCGCTGTTTTGGGTTGTCCGTTAAAGAGATGTACATCCTTGGTTTTTCCATCAGACATACCCACTTCCAGAGCTGCTCCTATATTGGCAGGCCGATTACTCAGTTCATCAATTTGCTGATTTTCAATAAAAATGGTATCTGACCGGAGCCAGTTTTTCGTTCTCAGGGTCTTTTCCAAAATAGAATGGTTGCCAACATCATTAAAATCAGGTTGCGTATTTGTCGTAAGCGGCACCTTATCCCAATTGTCCAGTTGATGCTGAAACATATTGTTGAATGTTTCTCTGGCTATGATGGAGTCCGGGAAAGCGCTTTTCGTAAATGGCCAGGTGTGTCCTTCACCCCAGAAACCATACATATAGGTATCCATATACTCAACATGCGGATGCCCGTTATATTTTGAAGCCAGCAAATCGTCAAATTCTTTAAAAGCGTTCTGAAATTCAGGACTGTCATATCTTGGAACTGTCTGTACTTTTCCAGGCAGACCGACTTTATTAGTTTTACCGAGGGTAACCACTGGGACTTTTTGTTTCAAAAATTCAGGTAAAGCTGATCCCGGGATGTCGGGGTTGTCAAGCATCACCCGAAAGCTGATTCTCTTATTATATTTTTCAGCCATTTTAAAAGTCAACTTCCATGCCCTGGACGGAGCTAATTTACCTGGTACCTGCTGAAGATCTTTCCAGTTTACCCTCATATATAGCTTTTGTCCGAACGGGATTTGCGCCAGCTTTTCAATGGATGTGGATAAGGACTCACTCTGCACATTTGGAGGGCCCACTTCATCAATGACATACGTCACCAATCCCATCCCAAAATTTTTGATGATACGATCGGAGGGGGTGGTCGTCATGACCACTTCCCAGCCCGGAACTTCATCCACAGGAAAAGGCCCCTGATATAGTTGATTCTCTTCGACAATATTATTATTCCCACCTGTGAATTGTGATTTAGGTTTTTGGGAATCCGTAAATAGCGTTTTGAAGCTGAGAGTGGATGCCAGCCCTGTTAATCCCAATGATTTTAGGAATGTTTCCCGATTCATACGATAAATTATGATTGTTTTTGAGCAGCCGCTGCTTCTTCATCTTCATCCAATCTGTCCTCATCGGGAACTTCTTCTTCATAACCCAGCAGAAGGGTGGCACTAATTGCCAAAATAATACCAATAATAGTAATGGTATTAGGTATTTGAGAGTAAATAATGAGTGAAATAATCACGGTAATCACAGGTGCAACGGCGTTTGCAAGGGGAGAAACGACAATAGCCTTGCCATAACGGAATGCATAAACCAAGCATAGGGCTCCAATTGAATTTAATATCTGAATCAACACTTCGGCATAAGGGCCGCTGAAACCCCAGTTGATAGGCTGTGAAAAATCGGTCATCCAAATGGCAAAAGGGATTAATATAAGCGCCGTGACCATCATGTAAAAGAAAATGCTCTCAGCTTTCATGCTTTGGTTGGCGAATCGCATGAAATATGCCTGTACGCCCCATGCAAAGAAAACGCATAATGAAAATATGAGCCATAGATACCCATGAACATGGGCATTACTACCAGGTTTTTGGTAGGAGAGAAAAAATATAGCAATGAGAGCCAGTACAATACCAATCCAGCCCAATCTGCCCGTTTTTTCCTTTAGAAGTATCAAAGCCAAAATTATCGTGATAACAGGCGAAAGAGAAACCAAAGGAAAAATAAGGTATGCCGGACCATTCCTTACGGCCTCAAAAAGTATTAACTGACCACCTGCTCCGGTCAGACCAATCAGTGAACCCCAAATTATGGACCATATATCATACTCAAGTTCCCAGTTGATATTCCAGAGAGCAACAACAGCCGGGGGAATCATCGTCAATGCCCAGATAGAATAACCGAGTGTTGGAGGGAACCCGTGATTTTCGGGAATTTCAATGAGTGCTCCCCAGAGTCCCCAAAATATTGTCGTAATGATCGCGTAGAATAACCACGTCTTTTTATTTTTCATTATACGATTAATTTAAAGTTCAATTAAATAATTTGATTTAAAACCCAATCTGCCCCGCACTATTATATCATATCTCAATCCTCATTTGAACTCGTGTCGATTTAACAAGCGGCATATATTATTCATCGCATACAAAGGTTAAAAATCCGGCTGAAAACCGTTCCCTCCTACTGTCAATGCTTCTTTCCGACCTTCGTTTTGATCACGGGCGTAGC
>DASQZL010000256.1:0-5371 GCA_035638715.1 Balneolaceae bacterium | reverse complement strand
CAAACTGGGCAATGAAGACAAGGCCAATATTCTGAAAGCCGCCCGCACCGACGGGGTGCTGGTTAAACCTGATGCGGCCCTGCTTCCGATGGACAGTGATTATATCCATGACGCCAACCAGGCCAACAAGCCGATGCTGGCCTTCACCTATACCAAGCAAAATAATGTACGCACCAATTATGTGGTGGCCTTCGCCCCGCAACAAATGGGCCGGAAGAGCTACTCGTTTACCCCTTCGGATGCCGACCTGGGTATGAAGGGAACGGTGGTGGTTTACAATCCGCTCTCGGGCGGACTCAAAAAGATGAATGCCGACAGCACCTTTACCGGCAATCTGGCTAACGGGACAGATACCGGGCCAATGGAGAAGACGGGCAATACCAGCGGAAAGCAGTATAAATTTTCCTATTACATTGTCGCTCCGGTGACCCCGATCGGCGTCGGCTTTTTGGGGGATGCGGGAAAAATAGCGGCGACCGGACGCCAGCGGATATCCACGCTGTCCTCCACGAAAAGTCAGTTAACCATCAGGGTGCAGGTTGCCGCCGGAGCGTCTCCGGTCCGATTGCACGGCTATTACAACAAGCCCATTAAAGCGGATCAGGGATCGCTCAAGCTTCAGCCCGGAAAGCACACCTTTACGCTTACGGTCACGCCACCTGCGAATGCGCAGCAGGCCGTTATTCATATCAGGAATAAATAATTCCACCCAAAATAAAATTATTGAATGGATGCATATCATCATTCTCGTTAATGAAATAAATAACAGTTAAAGACTATGAAAATAACCCGAAAATCGGCTATCAAAAAGTTAGGAGCAGCGCTCGGATCCACCACGCTATTGGGGTTCACCCGCCCGGGAGCGAAGCATACAAAGGCAACAAATAAGGCTCCGGGCAAGGTGGATTATAACGTTAAAGATTATGGGGCAACGGGTAATGGAAGCACCGATGACACGGAGGCTGTCAATCAAGCCATCAGCAAGGCGGCCAGGGCGGGCGGCGGACGTGTTTATTTTCCGTCCGGCACCTACCGCTGCGGTTCGGTTCATTTGAAAAGCCATATTACGCTATTTCTGGGAAGAGGAGCCATACTGGAGGCTACCAATGATCCCAAGTCCTACGATCCGGCTGAACCTTTCCCGGGGCCGCAATACCAGGATTTTGGCCACAGCCACTGGCATAACAGTTTGATTTGGGGTGAAAATTTAGAGGATGTGTCCATTCAGGGACCGGGCATGATATACGGGAAAGGCCTTTTACGGGAAAAGGCTAAAAAGAATTCTCAAAAGGGTCTGGGCAACAAGTCCATCGCCTTAAAAAAATGCCGTAATGTCGTGTTAAAAGATTTTACCATTAAACACGGCGGTTGGTTTGGTATTCTTGCAACGGGGGTCGATAATTTTACAATCGATAATTTGACGATTGATACAAACCGGGACGGCATGGATATTGACTGCTGCCGGAACGTGCGGGTGTCCAACTGTAGCGTAAATTCCCCGCGTGACGATGCCATTGTGCCCAAAAGTTCGTATGCCCTCGGGGAGCGGCGCTCAACACAGGACGTGACCATTACCAATTGCGCCGTCTCCGGATTTAAGGAAGGCACGCTGTTGGATGGAACCTACGAACCACTGACGCCGGCTGAAAATGATAATCCCGTAGGTCGCATTAAATTCGGCACAGAATCAAACGGCGGATTTCAAAATATCATCATTTCGAATTGTACCTTTGATCATTGCCGCGGGCTGGCCCTGGAGACGGTCGATGGGGCACTGCTTGAGGATGTTTCCATTTCAAACATCACAATGCGTGACATCGGGAATGCCCCGATCTTCTTGCGGCTGGGTCGCCGGATGCGTGGGCCCAGCGACATTTCGATCGGACAGCTACGGCGCATCAATATCAGCAATATAACGGTTTATAATGCAGATAATCTGACGGGATGTTTGATCAGCGGCATTCCGGGACACCAAATCGAAAACGTGAAGATCAGTAATGTTCAAATCAATTATGAAGGCGGTGGTACCCGGCACGAGGCGACCATCCGGCCGCCGGAAAACGCCGATCATTATCCCGAGCCCAGCATGTTTGGCAAGATGCCCTCCTACGGCATGTATTTGCGTCACGTGAATGGTATTGAAATAACCAATGCGCGTTTTGCCTATTCCAAGGCAGACTATCGCCCTCCGTTTAGATTGAATGATGTGGAAGAGGCTGATTTTCGGTTTGTTAAAGCTGCCCACGAAGATAACACACCTGTTTTTAGCTTAAAAGAGGTTAAAAAATTCAGGGTATTCGAAACAGACTCGCTGCCAAATGAAAAGCTTAATAACGTAAGCCAAAAAAGCATATAGTTCAATCTGCAGTAAATTTTCTGACAGATGAAATATTCACAGGGCGATATTCACTGAGCAAAGGAAAATGGATTAGCACCATGAAAAAAATTCAGGCGGTACTTATTATAATTATTACTTTTTGTGCTTTTAAGGCCAAAGCACAGTCTACCCAAAAAGTTTATCTGTCGGGCCGTGGCAAAAATAATACCGTGACGTGGAAATTTTATTGTACAGCCGGGAGAAAAAGCGGGAAATGGACGACCATTCCTGTTCCATCCTGCTGGGAACTGCAGGGCTTCGGCCATTATAATTATGGCCTCGATTGGGAAGATCATGAGCGAAAGGTCGGTCATGAAAAGGGATTGTATAAATATACCTTCCGTGTACCGGCCTCCTGGAAGGGCAAAAAGGTAAATATTGTGTTTGACGGGGTAATGACAGACGCCAAAGTTAAAATCAACGGCAAATTGGCGGGTCCCATTCACCAGGGGGCATTTTATAAATTTAAGTATGATATTTCTGATCTGTTGCACTATGGCGCAAAGAATTTACTGCAGGTGACGGTGAGCAAAGTATCTTCCAATAAATCCGTAAACGCTGCTGAAAGGGAGGCGGATTACTGGATATTTGGCGGGATCTTCCGGCCGGTATATCTGGAGGCAAAGCCCAAAGAAAATATTAAAAGAGTGGCCATAGATGCGAAGGCCAATGGGGCTTTTTCAGCCAATGTTTTCATCAGTGGAGGTGGAGATGGGGCATCGATCGCCGGACAAGTCGAAACTCTTGGAGGGAAAAAAGTGGGGAAATCTTTTAAAACCCAAATGAATACCAATCTGAACCACCAGACGCTTACCACAAAGCTGTCTCATATAAAGACATGGTCGCCCGAATTTCCCAATTTATATAAAGTAAAATTTACCTTGTTGGATAGTAAGGGCCATGTAATTCATGAAATAAAAAGACGATTCGGGTTTCGCACCGTTAAACTCGTAAAGCATGATGGATTGTACATTAACGGAAAAAAAATTCGATTTCGTGGCGTCGATTATCATGCTTTTTGGCCAAGTAGTGGGCGGACCGTAAGCAAGGCCCTGGATATTAAGGATGTCAAGTTGATGAAGGATATGAATATGAATGCGGTTCGCCTGTCACACTATCCAAGGGATAAGGATTTTTATGATGTTTGTGATTCTTTGGGATTATTTGTCCTTGATGAACTAACCGGCTGGCAGGATTCCTATGATACAAAAGTGGGCTCCAAATTGGTGAAGGAAATGGTTACGAATGATGTTAATCATCCTTCAATTGTAATTTGGGATAATGGTAATGAAGGAGGATATAATTTTGATTTAGACAGTGAGTTCACAAAATATGACCCCCAAAATCGGCCGGTTAATCATCCGGGCGGGATTTTTAAGGGGATTAATACGGAGCATTATAAACCCTACGATTGTTGTACGGAAACTCTTTTTCACGGTGATAATGTTTTTTTCCCGGATGAAATTCTCCATGGTTTATATGATGGAGGGGGAGGCGCCGGCCTCCACGATTATTGGAATCTGATGCGAAATAATCCGCTTTCGGCCGGTGGTTTTATTTGGGAATATATGAATCAGTGTGTTGAGCGGACAGATAAAGGAGACAGCCTCGACTGCGATGGCAATCACGGTCCGGATGGTATTGTTGGGCCATACAGGAGAAAAAGTGGCAGTTTTTATACTATTAAGGAAATCTGGTCGCCGGTGCATATTCAAAGGAAAAATATTACAGCCAATTGGGATGAGCAATTAACAGTAGGCAACCGATTTTTTTATACGAATTTGGATCAGGTGCACTTTAAGTGGAAATTGGTGAATTATCCCGGACCTTTTAGCAAGAAACAGAAGAACGAAGTTATCGAAAAAGGGATAATCAAATCTCCCGATATCAAACCGCAACATAAGGGCGTTCTTCAGTTGAATTTACCCACCTCATGGAAACAGGCGGATGCATTAAGCGTCAGGGCAGTTGGTCCGCACGGCCGGGAAATTGATAAATGGACATGGCTAATTAAAAAACAGCCATATTGGGTGAATAAAACTGTTCGGGATACGAGTAAAACTACCTCTCACGTCAAACAAACCGATAAAACGTATGTTCTTGCTTCCGGGGCTGTCACTGTAAGTATCAATAAAAAGAATGGGTATATCACGGGAATTCATAAAAATGGCAAGTCTTATTCATTAACTGATGGCCCTTATATAGTAGGGGATAGTAGTTCCCTGAAGACAATAAGTGCAAACGGAAATGAAATTAAAGCTAATTTTTCGAGTGATGATTATAAAGTTACGTATTCACTTACCGAAGGCTGGCTCAAAATATCATATAGTTTTAGACCCCGGGGAAAATACCCCTATTTTGGCATTAGTTTCCACTATCCGGAAAAAAAAGTGCAGGGGATTAAATGGTTGGGAGATGGGCCTGACAGAGTCTGGAAAAATCGACTTGCAGGTATGAAATATGGTTTGTGGAATAAAAAATATCAAGATAATCCACCTGAAACGATCCATGATTATCAATGGCAATATCCAAAATTTAATGGTTATTACGCTAATTTGAACTGGGCGGTTTTAAATACCAGTGAAGGAGATATTACAATGATGGCTGAACATCCCGGAATCTATCTGGGACTATTTAGACCGGTAACGCCTCCGAATCCCAAAAATGCCGTGGCTGTGTATCCCAACGGCGATCTTTCATTTTTAAACGCTATTTCTCCTATTGGGACTAAATTTCATAAGCCGGCAGCACTTGGTCCCGAGGGGCAGCCTAATATTTTTGAATATCCTTTTCCAGGAAAACGGGCATTTACCTTTAATAATACTCTATGGTTTTACTTTGGAAAACAGAATTTATGATGTTAATTTCTTGGTGCCGATTTAGGCCATCTTGAAAGTTTTATTTGTGCAATCGATTGTATCATGTTAAGAACATTTTGCTTATGGTTTGTTGTGAGTACAGCAAAATTTGTAGGATAACAGAATAACTGAGTCT